>JASFUT010000328.1:0-3893 GCA_050050175.1 Chromatiales bacterium | reverse complement strand
ACGGAGCGGCGCATGGCCAGCGCGGCCGCGCCCAGCGAGCACCCCAGATCGTAGCAGCGGCTCCCGGGCTGAGCGTGACGCCCGGCCAGGACGCCGGTCATCGCCACGATGGTCCCGTAGCCCGGCACCGAGCGGTGGATCATGTCCGGAAAGACGGCCGCCACCCGCTCGTCGAAGACGAAGCCGGTCAGCGGGTCACGGGGGGCCGCGTAGAGGTCGTCCCTGGCCGGAATATCGGGCCTCGCGGCCGGCGGCGCGGGGGGACGCGGCCAGCGGGCGGCGCGAGGGCTGCCCGGCTGCGCCCGGCGGCCCGGGTGCCTGCGCCTCACCGACGTTGCTCCGCGGCGTCGCCCTCACCCGACACCGCCTGCCCGTAATGGCTGCGGCATTCCGGCTCTCGCCCACGCACCACCCGCCGACCCGCCAGCGGCCCCCAGGTCTCGGTGACCACCGTGTGCTGACCCTCGTGGTGATCATCGTCGTAGTAGTAGATCACCACCCAGTCCAGGGTCCGGTCGAGCTCGTGGGCGCGGGCGGTGTTGGAGTACAGCGCGGTGAAGTGCCAGCCGGCGCGGTTGGTATGCAGCACCGGGAGCCAGGCCGTGCCCTGCGGGTTGAACCGCCGCGGCGCGATTCGGGGCAGACGCTCGGCCTCCGCCGCCTCCCGGTACTCGCGGTCCACGTCCAGCAGCACCTCGACCGGCGGGCCGTCCCCCGTGCCCAGGCCGCGTCGGCGGATGCGCCGTGCGAGCATCTTGTCCAGGCCCGCCCGAATGGCGTCGGCCCGCCTGTGGCCGATCCCCGGCACCTGCTCCAGGCGGCCGTCGTGGGCGGCCACCTCCAACGCCTCCAGGGTGTCGACCTGAAGTTCATGGTGCAGGCGCTCGGCGAGCTCCTCGCCGACCCCGGGAATGGTGCGGAACAGCCTCACCGGGTCCAGGCTCCCTCTCAGATTCTCCAGGCGACTGGAGCGCCCCAGGGCGATGATCTCGTAGACGGCCCGGGCGATCCCGCGACCCACACCGGGCAGGGCCACCAGTCCGTCCATCCCCTCGCGGCGGAAGATCGCATCTAGCCCCTCCCCCAGTGCGTCCACCGTATCGGCGGCGCGGCGGTAGGCACCGACGCGATAGCGGCTGGCCTGCTGCTGCTCCAGCAGATCGGCGATCTGGCGCAGCACCTGTGCGACTTGTTGATTCAGGGCAAGGCTCATGTGTGTCCGGTGCGCGACCAAGGAACCCGGGCGGGGGGCCCCGATCGTGGAATTCGAGCGTCGCCGTTCCCCTTCTCGCCTCCCGCCCATTATAGGCCCCGGCCCATGGGCCGGGGCATGAGCCCGGCATCGCTGATAGACTTTCACTGAAGGACACAGAGACGAGTCAATGAACATCGGTCGACGCGCGGCGGAGAAGATCCTTTTGCCCGCCCTCGTGCTGGCGGTCTGGGCCCTCGCCGCACCCGCCATGGCGAAGGTGAGCGCGCGCCTCTCCCACAGCCCGGTGAACCTCAACGAGGCGTTCGAGCTGGTGGTTGAGTACACGGGTGAGGCAGGCGGCGCCCCGGACCTGTCGGGAGTCAAGAAGGACTTCGACGTGGTCTCCCAGGGCACCAGTCAGAGCATCCGGGTGGTCAACGGGCAGGTCAGCCGCAGAAGCGAGGTGCGCCTGACGCTCATGGCCCGCGAGCCGGGGGAGTACACCATCCCCGGCATAGAAATGGGGGGGGAGCGCTCGGCGCCGGTGCGGGTGCAGGTCCTCGAGCCGAGCGAGGAGGAAAAGGCCAGGACCTCGGACAAGGTCTTCCTCGAGGTAAGCGCCGAGCCCCAAGGGCCCCTGGTCCAGGGGCAGATCCTGTTCACCGTGCGGCTCTACCGCGCCGCCCGCCTGAGCAGCCTGGAGCTCTCCAATCCCGAGACACAGGGTCCCTACACGGTCGTCGAGCGTCTCGGGGAGTCCCGGGAGTACGAGAAGACCGTCAAGGGCGTGCGCTACCGCGTGTCGGAGCTTCGCTACGCACTCTTCCCGCAGGCACCCGGCGTGCTCACCATCGAGCCGGTGCGTTTCACCGCCTTCGAGCTCGAGGCGGGCCGGGGCGGCTTCAACCCGTTCGGCTACTCGGCAGCGCCGCAGGGCAAGCGGGTCAGCGCGCGCTCGGAGCCCGTCGAGCTCAGGGTTAAGCCCATCCCCGCCAATGCCCCCACCAAGCCCTGGCTGCCGGCGACCAACCTCCAGCTCGCCGAGGCCTGGCCGGAGCAGGACCCGGAGTTCCGGGTGGGCCAGCCCATCACCCGCACGCTGATGATCCTCGCGGAAGGCCTCCCTGCGGCCAAGCTGCCCGCTCTGGAGCCCGATTACCCGGAGGGACTTAAGACCTACAGCGAGAACGCCACACTGGAGAACCGTCCCTCCGCCCAGGGACTCACGGGCGTGCGCCAGGAGCGGATCACTATCGTGCCGACCAGGGAAGGGCGCTTCCGGCTGCCGACGGTCGCGGTCGAATGGTGGAATACGGAGAAGAGTCGCGCGGAGGAAGCGCAGCTTCCGGCGCAGACCATCCGGGTACTGCCTCCGCTGCCCGCCTCCGCGGGCCGGTCACAGCCGCGCCCGGCGGCGCCGCAGCAGCAGTTCCCGCTGGTCTCGCCCCCGTCCCCGCCCTGGACGTCCATGGAAGAGCCCCCCCTGGAGGCGGAGCCCGGTGTGATCACCGCCACCAGCGACGACCGCGGGGAGGGCCCGTCGTGGCTCGCCTGGCTCACGCTGGCCCTGGGGATCGGCTGGCTGGCTACGGCAGCGGCATGGTGGGCCGCGGCCCGCAGGGCCGGGAGCTCGCGTCGGCAGGCGGCGCCCATCGGCACGCGCAGACCCGGAAGAGAAGAGCCGCTCCCGCCGGTCCTGCAGGCGCTCGAAGACGCCTGTCGTGACGGCGACCGCCACGCGGCCCAGGAGGCCCTCCTGGCCTGGGGACGCGAGACCTGGCCCGGTGAGCCCATCACCAGCCTGGGAGCCGTCGCCGATCTGACCCCGCCGCCGCTGTCCGAAGAGATCCGTGCCCTGGACCGGGCCCTGTACGGAGCGCAAGGCGCCAGCTGGAACTGTCGCAGCCTCTGGGAGACCCTGCACGCCTACCGTCGGCCCGCGGGCACGGAACACCGCAACGCCGGGGACGCGATGCTGACGCCCCTCAACCCCCCCACCTGATTTATCTACCACCTGTTACTTATTCGCAACGCCTCGCTTGGCCGGTTGGCATTCGTTACACGGTTGCCATAATCATTTCTATCTTGTTGATTTGCAATCAATAAATATAGAAGGCTACCAACCATAGAAGATAATTTTGAACTTTTAGTATTTAAACGTTTACTAATATAGTACAATATGTACCATTGATCCAACATACGTTGGAGGTGTGCCATGTACTTGGATGCATGTACGATCCTGAGCGCAGCGATCATCCTCGTGATCACCGCTCTGTTCATCATCAACAGCGACAAGCTCCAGCCGAATCAGGGGACCAACCTGTTCCGGCACCGGGCTCGTCGCCCCTACCGCCCCACCAAAGACTGAGCCAGGCGGCGGCGAAGGCGTTGCGCGCAGCCTTGCCCGGTTGTGGCACCCGGGAGTCCCGGATGGGGGCGGTTCGGCGGCCGTCAGGCGCTGCGCACTCGCCCGGGGCCGACAGCGCCCGGACGAAGCCCGCCTGAAAAGGGGTGTCCAGGAAGGACCGGGAAAGTCGCCTCCCCCACCGCCCGGGTGCCACAACCAGGCCAGACTGTCCACCCGCCCCGGAGCGGCTTGCGGCCAGGCGCTGGACGATTTCCCCGGGATCCCGGCCCCTGGCTGGCTGCTGCGGCGCCGGTCGCGGGTCCCCGTGCACTTGTGGGTGCCAGAGTCCCG
>JASFUT010000327.1:0-3925 GCA_050050175.1 Chromatiales bacterium | reverse complement strand
CACCCCGGCCTCGCCTTCCGTGGCGAGTCGTTCGCCGCGCTGCGTTGGTCCACTGGACCAACGGTCCGAGAACGAGGCATCCCATGGGAACCAGTAGCCATCCCTGGCGATGCACAAGCGTCTCCGACGACCCCCGGCCTCGCCATCCATGGCGAGGCGTTCGCCAGGTTTCCTCTGTCCACTGGACAGAGGGACCTGGCTCACCCCTTGATGCAGATCAGGGGCTCGAGGCGGGCGACCTTGCGGGAGAGACCGGCCCTGTCGGCGGCGTCCACCACGGCAGCGACGTCCTTGTAGGCGCCCGGCGCCTCCTCGGCCACGCCGCGCATGGAGGGGCTGCGGATCAGGATCCCGCGCCCGGCCAGGTCGTCGACCACCGCCCGGCCCTTCCAGCGCCTGGTGGCCTGGTGGCGGCTCATGGCCCGCCCCGCCCCGTGGCAGGAGGAGCTGAAGGCCCTGCGCTCACTCTCCGCAGTGCCGGCCAGCACGTAGGAGCAGGTCCCCATGGACCCGCCGATGAGAACCGGCTGGCCGGCGGCCCTCAGCGGCTCGGGCAGGGTCGGGTCGCCGGGCCCCAGGGCCCGTGTCGCCCCCTTGCGGTGGACGAACAACTCCCTCGGCCGGCCGTCGACCTCATGGGTCTCCAGCTTGCAGGTGTTGTGGGACACGTCGTAGAGCAGGCCGAGGTCTGCTGCGGGCAACACATGATCGAAGACCTGTCGGGCGAGATGCGTCAGGATCTGGCGGTTGGCCAGGGCGCAGTTGATGCCCGCCCGCATCGCCCCGAGATAGGACCTGCCCAGGTCGGACTCCAGGGGCGCGCAGGCCAGCTCCCGGTCGGGCAGCCGGATGCCGTAGCCCTCGGCGGACCCCGCCATGGACTGCAGAAACTCGGTGCCGATCTGGTGTCCGAGGCCCCGGGAGCCGCAATGGATGCTGACCACCACCTCGTCCTCGGCCAGACCGAATGCCGCGGCCGCCTCGGCGTCGTAGATCTCTGCGACCCGCTGCACCTCCAGGTAGTGATTGCCCGACCCCAGGGTGCCCATCTCCCGGAGCTGGCGCTTCTTGGCCCTGTCGGAGACCCGGTCCGGCTCGGCACCGGCCATGCGGCCGCGCTCCTCGGTGCGCTCCAGGTCCGCCTCGCGGCCCCAGCCGCGCCCCACCGCCCAGCGCGCGCCGCCTTCGAGCATGCGGTCCATCTCGGGCCGGGTCAGCTGGATCCTCCCCGTGCTCCCCACGCCCGCGGGAATGGTGCGGGCGAGCTCGGCGGCCAGGGCCTCGGCCCGGGGAGCCACGGCCTCCCGGGTCAGGCCGGTATGCAAGGTGCGCACGCCGCAGGAGATGTCGAATCCGACGCCCCCCGCGGAGATCACGCCGCCCTCGTCCGGGTCGAAGGCCGCCACTCCGCCGATGGGAAATCCGTAGCCCCAGTGGGCGTCGGGCATGGCATAGGACGCCTGCACGATCCCCGGCAGGCGCGCCACGTTGGCCGCCTGCTCGAAGACCTTGGCGTCCATGGCGTCGATCAGGGCCTTGTCGGCGTAGATCACCGCCGGCACGCGCATACCCGCCGCGGGGGCGATGCGCCAGGCGAACTCGGACACGGGCTCCGGGCGATATTCCGTCATCTTCGACCTCCCGGTCGGCCCGAATTCAGACGTCGACCACGCACTGTGCCTGCCAGATGCCCTCCGCGTCCCTGGCCACGCCCAGCCCGGTGAGGGTGGCACCCTTGACCTCCACCGCCGGCTGGTGGCGCTCGCGGTCGACGGGCTCGCCCCAGGCCCGCCCGTGCAGCAGATTGTCGTCCAGCTGCACCTCGAACCGGCTGAACAGCATCCCGCCGGCCGACATCTCGTAGATGAGCGTGTTCAGCCACTCCACCAGCAGCAGCTCGTCGTCCTGGGCCGCCGCCGTGATCTCCACCCGCTGGGCCGGGCGCACGCTATCCAGCGTCGTCACGACCGCAGTCATGGCGAGCGCCACCTGCTCGAACGCCTCGGCCCGGGTCTTTCCGAAACCCCGCAGGCCGATGTCGGCCTCGTGGTAGAAGTGCTCCCAGCCGGGGATGCTCATGCCGAAGCCTCCGCGTAGTCGCGCATGCGAACGCGCTGGTAACGCGCCCCCCAGGTCCCCGGCACGGCCTCGAAAACCCCGGCGCAGGGCGTCCCGCACCGGTCGCAGGTCCCGTCCGGGCGCAGGTTCCAGTCGCTGAGCTCGTACCAGTCGCGGCCGATCAGTCTGTTGCCGCAGTGGTGGCAGTAGGTGCTGTCCCCGTCGGTATTGTGGACGTTCCCTACGTATGCGTAGCGCACGCCGTTCTTCAGGGCGATCTGCCGCGCTCGCGCCAGCGTGGACGGCGGCGTGGACGGGGTGTCCATCATCTTCCAGTCCGGGTGGAAGGCGCTGAAGTGCATGGGCACGTCCGGGCCCAGGTGCTCGACCACCCACTGAGTCATCTCCTCGAGCTCCTGCTCGGAGTCGTTGTGCCCGGGGATCAGCAGCGTGGTGGTCTCGAACCAGACATCGGTCTCGTGCTTGAGGTACTCCAGGGTCTCCAGCACCGGCTGGAGGTGGCCGCCGCAGATCTTGCGATAGAACTCGTCGGTAAATGCCTTGAGATCGATGTTGGCGGCGTCCATCCACTCGTAGAACTCCCGACGCGGCTCCGGCGTGACGTACCCGGCGCTGACCGCCACCGACTTCACGCCCGCCTCCCGGCACGCCCTGGCCACGTCGATGGCGTACTCGTGGAAGATCACCGGGTCGTTGTAGGTGTAGGCCACGCTGCGGCACCCCAGGTCCCGCGCCGCCCTTGCAATGGCCTCGGGCATGGCGCGGTCGGCCAGGGTGTCCATCTCCCGGGACTTGCTGATGTCCCAGTTCTGGCAGAACTTGCAGGCCAGGTTGCACCCGGCCGTGCCGAACGAGAGTACGGGCGTGCCCGGGAGGAAGTGGTTCAGGGGCTTCTTCTCGATGGGGTCGATGACGTAGCCGCTGGAACGCCCGTAGGTCGTGAGCACCACCTCGCCGCCCTGGTTCGCCCGCACGAAGCACAGGCCCCGCTGACCCTCGTGCAACTTGCAGAAGCGCGGGCACGCGTCGCACTGGACCCGCCCGTCCTCCAAGGCATGCCAGTAGCGGGTGGATACCGTATCGGAAGCCTGGTCGTTGCTCATGGGAATAACCTCCACGGTCCGGGACGCGGGGCCGGACCCGCCCCTCGAGGGGCCTCAGTGGGTGCCGGTCAGGGGCACGAACGCCACCGGCAGCACGCTGCGCCGGCTCACCGCGCCGGCCTCGGACTTCTCGATCAGCAGCAGGTCCTGCCCCATGTAGGGGCCGCCCACCGGGATCACCATCCGCCCGCCGGGCCTGAGCTGCTCCACCAGGGGCGGGGGCACCTCGGCGGCCGCGGCGGTGACGAGCACCGCGTCGAAGGGCGCCTCGTCGATCCACCCGTGATAGCCGTCACCGATGCGCGTGTGGATTCCGCCGTAGCCGAGGCGCTGCAGCCGCTCGGCGGCCGCCTCCCCCAGCTCCGGAATGACCTCGATGGTGAAGACCTCCGCGCCGAGCTCCGCCAGCACCGCGGCCTGATAGCCTGAGCCGGTGCCCACCTCCAGGACCCGGTCGCCCTCGCCGATCCCCGCCAGCTCGGTCATCAGAGCGACGATGTAGGGCTGGGAGATGGTCTGTCCGCACCCGATGGGGAGCGGGCCGTTGTCGTAGGCGTGCCGGCGCAGATCCCCGTCGACGAACTCGTGGCGCGGCACGCGCCTGACCGCCTCCATCACCCGCGGATCGAAGGCGTCGCGCCCGATCATCCTCCGCGTGTAGCGGATCTCGGCCAGAATGTCGTCCAGCATCCGATCGAGATCGGCCGTCGTCTTCGCCATGGTCACCGCGCCGCTTCGCATAG
>JASFUT010000326.1:0-3925 GCA_050050175.1 Chromatiales bacterium | reverse complement strand
ACGTTGTCCATTCCGGCGACTCGCAGTGCGAAGGCCGCCTGCGCCGACAGCGTGCCCGTGTTGCAGAACAGGACCACCTTGCGGTCGGTCGGGATCTCGTCACGCCGTGCCAGGACCTGGCGCCACTCGATGTTCACCGCACCGGGGATGGTTCCCGACTCGAACTGCCCGGCGTCACGCGTGTCGATGAACTGCACGCTGTCGAAGATCTCCTCGGTGAGCTGCTCGGGCACGATGATACCGGCCTCGTAGCTGGCGAAGTCCATGTACTCCTGCATGGCGTCCACGGCCGCATTGTCCGCCCAGGTGGAATGCAGTGGAATCATCAGGACAATCGCGGTCGTAACCCGGCTGATCGTGCTCATTCGGGGGTCTCCCGTTGGTGCGTTGTACCGGTCCGCGGAAACGGTCCGGGGCCCTGCCGGTCGTGTGCAGCGGCGGAAAAGGCCGGACTCCAGCCCTCAGGCTCCATCAGAATACCAGGACCCGATCCGCCGCGAGCGTGCGCTCGGCCAGCTCGTCCATGGAGCTGCGCCGGGCGCCCCGGACGAGCACCTCGCCGGCCAGGATCCGCGCGGCCCGGGTAGAAACCGCAGGCTGGCCTGGGCGCAGGGCGCCGTCAAGGCCAGGGGCGCGGCCTTCCCGGCCTCGCTCACCCCGCCTTGTACGGCCGCCACGCCGGCCCGGTCGCGAGAGAGCACGGCCAGGGCTGCAGGCCGAGCAGCGCCCGTTGACGGCGGTTACTCATCCGGCGTCCCGTCCACCCACTGGCGCCTGTTGATGGCGTAGCCGGTGATCTTCCCCCGCACAGGGAGGCTCAGCAGGCCCGGGAGCCAGGTCACCTGGCGCGGGTCCCGGTACCCGCGGATGCCGATGGTCATGCCCTGGTGTCCGCCCCGGGGCTGGTCGCGGTAGGTGCCGAGCAGCCGGTCCCACCAGGAGAGGTTGAAGCCGAAGTTGGAGTTGGTCTCGTCGTCCTCGATGGAGTGATGCACCCGGTGCATGTCCGGCGTCACCAGCACCCACCGCAGAAGCCGATCCAGCCGCGCGGGCAGACGAACGTTCGCATGGTTGAACATCGCCATGCCATTGAGGACCACCTCGAACAGGATCACCGCCAGCACCGGCGGGCCCAGCACCATGATGGTGGCAAGCTTGATCAGCATCGAGAGGATGAGCTCCACCGGGTGGAACCGCGCCCCGGTGGTCAGGTCGTAGTCCAGGTCCGCGTGGTGAACCCGGTGCAGCCGCCAGAGCGCGGGCACCGCGTGCACCATCACGTGCTGCAGCCAGATGACGAAGTCCATCGCCACGATAGACAGCGGCACCGCGATCCAGAACGGAACCGGAAAGTAGTTGAGCAGGCCCCAGCCCTGGGCAGCGGCGAACACGGCCATGCCCGCCGCCGCGGCCGGGAACAGGAGGCGAAGCAGCAACGTGTTGAAGGCCACCAGCCCCAGGTTGTTCGCCCAGCGCAGCGCCCGGGAGAGGCTCAGCTCCCGGCGTGGCGCGAGCACCTCCCACGCGGCCATCAACGCGAAGACGGCGGCAAAGCTGCCCAGGCGTATCGCTGCCTCATGGGTCTGTACGAAGCTGTCCAGGACGGCTCGATGCTCCTGCTTGCCGGTGTCCGCAAGCGCTATACTGTGTGATGAGCCAAACATTCAACCATTTAGTTGAGTGTATATCCCGGGGTCCCGAACCGTGTCAAGGACGTCGAAGCCCAAGCAGCGATTGTTCGAGCACCTGGCGCTGGTGGCCCGCGCGCTGGGCAGCGGTGCGCGCCTGGAGCTGCTGGACTTTCTCGCCCAGGGCGAGCGCAGCGTCGAGGATCTCGCCGGAGTGGCCGGCCTGTCCCTGGCCAACGCCTCCAAGCATCTGCAGCAGCTGAGGACAGCGGGGCTGGTGGAGGCCCGGCGGGACGGCCGGCACGTGCGTTACCGGCTCGCCGACGAGCGGGTGCTGGACGCCGTCGCGGCGCTGCGCGTGCTGGCCGAGGCGCGCCTGGAGGAGGTCGGCGACCTGGTGGAGAGTTACCTGCGCAGCCGCGACGGTCTCGAGCCCGTCCGCGCGGCGGACCTGCTGGAGCGCGCCCGGGACGGCCTGGTGACCGTGATCGACGTCCGTCCGCCCGAGGAGTACGCGCAGGGCCACATCCGCGGCGCGCTCAACGTCCCCCTCGGGGAGCTGGAGGCGCACCTGGAGCAGCTCCCGCGCGATCGCGAGATCGTCGCCTACTGCCGCGGTCCGTGGTGCGTGCTGTCGTTCGAGGCCGTGGCGAGGCTTCGGGCAGCGGGCCTCGGGGCCCGTCGGTTCGAAAGCGGCCTTCCGGAATGGCGTCGCGCGGGCCTTCCGGTCGCTGAAGGCTGAGGTCGGCGACGCCCGGTGCTCCGCCCGGGACGGCGAGTGCGCACCGGCGCCGGCGGTCGGGCTCCCCCCGGCCGGATCTCCTCAGTGTGCGTGGACCGAGGGAGACCCGGGCCGGCCCGCCCCCTCCAGGTCGGCACTGACGGCCGCGGGCTGCGCTGGGGGCGGGCCGCCCGCAGCGCGGGCCAGCTCCGTCAAATCCCACCCGCACTGGTCCTCCACCAGTGCGAACAGGCTCAGATCGCTCGGGTGCCGCATGGTCAGCCGGGGATCGGTGTCGCCCGATCTGGGCCGCTGGTCCCAGATCAGGCCTGGCGAGATCCGACAGGGCTCGGCGTACTTGGCGGGGTAGTACGCCCGCGCCTGCTTGGCGCGCCCCCAGACCCGGGCGAGGCGCGGCGCCTCGCCCCGCTGCGCCACGGTGATGACCAGGCCGCGCCCGCGGTAGCCGACCTCCGGGTTGTGGCGGGCGTGCCGGTTGGGGTTCACGTCCATCGGCTCCTCCACGAGCACGCCGCCGACGATCTCCCGGGTGCGCGCATCGAACAGCACCGGCTCCCCGGTGGGCAGCCTCACCTCGAGGCGCCGGCCGTTGTCGACCCTCTCGATCGAGGGCAGCTGCAGCCGGGGGAAGAAGTGCAGCTCGCGGAACATGTTGTCGTGACTGTAGCGGCCCGCAACGGCCACGTCGTCGTTGACGGTCAGGTAGATGTCCTCGCGCGCCCGGTCCGGAAACGCGAAACGGTAGTAGCGCACCGCGCCTGCCCCTTCGTAGCCCCTAGGATTGACCCTCGGCGAGCCCCGGTTGGCAAGCGCGAAGCCGGCGATCTCGGCGCGTCCGTCGGTCCGGTACAGCAGGGAAGTGAGCCCTTCGATGCCGGTCGCACGAAGCTCGCGGCCGCAGCGATAGGGCTCGCGCACATGCAGCCGCGCGGGCGGGGCTTTGGCGGCGAGGCGCAGCAGCAGGGGATCGGTGTGCCGAATCGGCGTTGCCACCGTCGCGGGCGCCTTCACGGCCGAAGCGCATCCGGCCAGCAGGACGGCGGCCAGGAATGCCGCACAGAGTCTCATGACACGTCTCCCCCCGGGGCGTTTACAGGCTGGCTCGGCCCGGCCCTCCGGGCCCGGATGATACCAGCCCCCGGCGGCGGCGAGGACGGCGCGCGGCACCCGAGCCCTGCCCTCACCTGCGCCCTGGAGCGTCAGCGGGCCGGAGAGCCCGGACCGCCCCGCAGGCCGGCCGGGCGCTCTCCGCTCCGATGCGTCGGCGCCGCGGCTGCGCGGGCCCCTGCAAGCCGCTGATCACCGGCTCCGCGGCCGCTTCATGCCCGGCCGGCCGACTTCCGCCCGGTATGCCACCAGGCCGCGGCGAACAGCACGAGGAACCCCAGGTCGGCCCAGGCCCAGGGTATCCACATGGCCGGGACACCGTCGCCGAGCTGGTGGTAGAGCACGGCCCCGCAGTAGGCCGCCTTCAAGCCCATCCCGTACGGCATGAGCTCACGGCGCCGGACCGGGTCCGCCGCGATGCGCGCGAACATGGCGGCGAAGATCAGCA
>JASFUT010000325.1:0-3941 GCA_050050175.1 Chromatiales bacterium | reverse complement strand
GGATTCGGGAAGGGGGCACTCGCCGGGGGCGCCCTGGGCCTGCTCCTCGGCAGCCGTCGGGTGCGCAAGCTCGGCGGCACGGTGGCGCTCTACGGCGGCGTCGCCGCCCTCGGCGCCCTGGCCTATCGCGCCTACGGCGACTGGCAGCGCGAGCAGGGTGCCGGCACGACCGAGGGACTGCGCACGGTCGACCGCTTGCAGGGGGCGGAGGCGGAGGACCACAGTCGTGGCATTCTCAAGGCCATGCTGGCCGCCGCCCGCGCCGACGGCCACATCGACGAGCGCGAGCAGGTCCTGATCGATCAGGAGGTCTCCCGGCTCGCGGGCAGCGCCGGGCTGACCGACTGGATGAGCGCCGAGCTGAGGCGTCCCCTGGACCCTGCCGAGGTGGCCCGCGCGGCCACCACGCGGGAGCTGGCCGCCGAGATGTACCTGGCGAGCTTCCTGATGGTCGATCAGGAAAGCTTCATGGAGCGCGCCTATCTGGACGGACTGGCGGAAGCCATGGGTCTGGATCCGGACCTGAAGGCGCGGCTCGAGGCCCAGGCCCGGGCCGCCTGAAGCTCCCGGCCTTCGGCGCCGCCCGCTCCCCGGCAGTCAGCGAGGCCCGCTCCTAATCCATAAGCGTTATCGACAGGACCCGGGGAACGGCCTTTATTTAGTGCGTACGCGGGCGTCTTGCCCCGTCATCTCAGTGCCGGGTGTACCGCCCGGGGCAATCACCGGAGTACAGACGATTTGGACAGACGCTTGTTTCTAAGGGCCCCGCTCGGGGCCGGCGCACTCGCGGCCGGGGTCGGCCTTCTCGCCCCGTTGCGCGTGATTGCCGAATGGCCCGCGCCCCTTTTCGAGCAGACATCCGCAGAGAGTCTGCTGCGGGCCCTGCTTGGCGACGCCCGGCCCGCCCCCGCCGGCGAGGTGCGGCTCAACACGCCGGACATCGCCGAGAACGGCGCCACGGTGCAAGTGGGAGTCGAGACGACCCTGGCGGGTGTCGAGTCCATCAGCCTCGTCATCCCGAAGAATCCCAGGCCGCTGATCGCCATGTTCGAGGTCGACAGGCACTTCGCCGGCTATGTCGAGACCCGGGTCAAGATGGCGGAGAGCTCCGAGGTGATTGCCCTGGTGCAGACACCGGAGGGTCCATTCACCGGGACGGCCCGGGTCAAGGTCACCAAGGGCGGGTGCGGGGGCTGAGGCGGTGGTCAGGCCGTCGCCGGTTCGGTGGCGGGGCACCGGCCGGGCGTCAGGCCGCGCGGGACTATACTTGGGTTAGCCACGCTTCGGGGCGCCTTGCCGAGAGGGGCACCAGCGGTGCCGGGCGGACGACCAGCGGCGTGCGCGACGGGTTGGTGCGCTTCGGAACGGGATCCGGGACACGGCAGCGCGGTCCCGGGTCGTCAGGGAAGTCCCGCTCCGGCGGGCCCCGGTGTCTTGAACAACCGTCGGAGGGAATCGGTCATGTTTACCAAGCTCGTGTGTGTGGGGGGCGCGGCGGCCGTCGGCCTGTGTCTGGCGGCAGCCGCCGTCGGCGCCGAGCAGACGCCCCGCATGCAGATCAGTCCCCAGCAGCGTGCCCCGATGCAGCAGATCCGGCCGGAGCTGAGAGTCGCGTACAGCCTCACGTGCCGAGTGCAGGGGACACCCGTGGAGTTCCCGGACGACATCGTCATCATCAACAACGGCCCGGGCACCGTGCCCGCGGGCACCAAGCTGCACTGGTGGATGACCAAGCCGGTCAAGCAGGGCGACTACGTGCTCGGCACTGACCTGGCGCCGAACAAACAGGTGTTCATCGGAAACGCGGTGCCGGGTGGACTGCCGGCCGGCCTGCCCTGCGGCGTAAAGGTGGTCAAGTAGGGACCGAGCGCCGACCGCCCACCAGCCGCGACCGCGGCGCTCGCGCGCCGCGGTCGCCCTTCTGGGCCCGCTACGTGGCTCAGGCCGCCCGTGCGGTCTGGGGGGCGACCCGGGCCGGACGCCCTTCCTTCAGCGTGACAAGCTCCTCCGCGCTGGTGGGGTGGATCGCGACCGTGTGGTCCAGGTCCGCCTTGCGGGCGCCGAGCTGCACCGCGACGGCGAAGCCCTGGAGCATCTCGTCTGCGCCGTCGCCCACCAGATGCACGCCCACGACCCGCTCGTCGCGGCCGGCGCACACCAGCTTCATCGCCGTCTCCGCGCCCGAGCGGTTGAGGGCGTAGCGCATAGGGGTGAATCGGGTCTCGTACACCCTGACCCCTACCCCGTACCGCTCCACGGCAGCGGGCTCGGAGAGCCCCACGCTGCCGGCGGGCGGGTGGGCGAACACCACGGTAGGTATGTTCGCGTAGTCGAGCCGCGCGTCGGGCTGATCTCCGAACAGGCGGTCTGCCAGCCGCCGTCCGGCAGCGATGGCGACCGGGGTCAGGGGCGCGCGCCCGGTGACGTCCCCCAGTGCGTAGACTCCCGGAACATTGGTGTTCTGGAGCGCGTCCGTCGGCACCAGTCCGTTGGCAAGTGTCCGCACACCCGCGGCGTCCAGGTCCAGATCAGCGGTTGCAGGCGCGCGGCCGACCGCCCATATCACCTGGTCGAAGCCTCCCAGGCTGCTTTCGGCACTGCGCACGACGAGTCCGTCACGCGCCCGCTCCAGCGCCTTCACGCGGAACGGCAGGTGCATCTCTATGCCCTGTCCGGCCATCGCAGCGGTGAGCGTGTCCCCGATCAGCGGGTCGAAAAGCTCCAGCACGCGGGACTCCAGCGCCACCAGCGTGACCTCCGAGCCCAGCGCCCGCAGCACGCCGGCCAACTCGACGCCGATGTAGCCACCGCCGATGACCGCTACCCGGCGGGGCTGCTCGCGCAGAGCGAAGAATCCGTCCGAGGTGATTCCGAGCCCGGCGCCGGGCACGGTTGGCACCAGGGGCCGGCCGCCCGTGGCGATGACGATGTGGTCGGAGGTGCAGGTGCGTCCATCGACGTCGAGGGTGCGGGCATCCAGGAAACGGGCCCGGCCGCGTATCACGTCGGCACCCAGGCGCTCGGCGTAGCCGTCCCAGTAGTCGCTTATGCCCCTCACGTAACGGTCGCGTCCCTGAACGAGCCGCCCCCAGTCCGTTCTGCCGCGGATGACCTCGACCCCGAAGTCCGGGGCATCGTCCACCGCGTGGCTGAGGTGTGCCGCGTACCACATCACTTTCTTTGGCACGCAGCCGGCGTGCACGCAGGTGCCGCCGAGGCCTCGGGCCTCGACGACGGCCACGCGCCGGCCGTGTCGGGCGGCGCGCTCGGCCACGGCCAGGCCGCCGCTTCCGCCGCCGATGGCGATGAGATCGTAGTGTCGGTTCATGTCCTGCTCCCGGTTCTGCTGCGGGGGCGGGGCGACCCGCCTTTCGTCTCCCGCGCCTTGGGGACCGGGTGCCGGTGGCATATGTCTACCCTATGCCCGCCGGCACCCGGGGTCATTGCAAGCTCGCAGCCCGCGGAGTCGGGCCGCGCGGTCTCAGGCGGCCTGGCGCTCCCCGGCGCGAAGCCACTCGACGATCGCCTCGGATCCTCCGATGCGCTCGCCGTCGACGAACAGCTGGGGCACGGTGTCGGCACCCGTCACCGCCCGCACGGAGCGAATGGAGACGCCCTGCTCGAGCGGGATCTCCTCGTACTCGACCCCGGAGGAGTGCAGCTCGTCCTTGGCCCTGGCGCAGAACGGGCACCCCGGCTGAGTGAACAACGTCACGTCTGCCGGCTTCGTCGCATTGGGATTGATGTAGGCCAGCATGGTGTCGGCATCGGAGACCTCGAAGGGGTCTCCTGGCACGCCGGGCTCGATGAACATCTTCTCGATGACCCCGTCGCGCACCAGCATGGAGTAGCGCCAGGATCGCTTCCCGAAGCCGAGATCGCTCTTGTCCACCAGCATGCCCATGGCCTCGGTGAACTCTCCATTGCCGTCCGGGACGAAC
>JASFUT010000324.1:0-3946 GCA_050050175.1 Chromatiales bacterium | reverse complement strand
CAATGACCACCGACCCCTTCGAGACCGAGATATCCCGGCAGATATGGGAGTCCCGCTACCGCTACCGCACCGACGGGGTGGTGCGCGACCGCTCGGTGGACGACACCTGGCGGCGGGTGGCGCACGCGCTGGCCTCGGTGGAGACCCGGGACCAGCTCGCCTGGGAGGAGCGCTTCTACGGACTGCTGCGCGACTTCCGCTTCCTGCCCGGCGGGAGGATTCTGGCCGGAGCCGGGACCGCCTACGAGGTCACCCTGTTCAACTGCTTCGTCATGGGGCGCCTCCAGGACTCCATGGAGGGGATCTTCGACGGACTCAAGGAGGGGGCGATTACCATGCAGCAGGGCGGCGGCGTGGGGTACGACTTCTCCACCCTGCGGCCCCAGGGCACGGTGGCCTGGCGGGTCGGCGGCGTGGCCTCGGGGCCCGTGTCGTTCATGCGCATATGGGACAGCATGTGCGCGACCCTGCTGTCCACGGCGTCGCGCCGCGGCGCCATGATGGCCACCCTGAGGTGCGACCATCCCGACGTCGAGGCCTTCGTGGACGCCAAGCGCGACCCCCGGGAGCTTCGCAACTTCAACCTCTCGGTGCTCGTGACGGACGCCTTTATGGAGGCGGTGCGCGAGGACCGGGACTGGCAGCTGGTGTTCCCGGTCGAGGGGCTGGGCGGCGACGAGCACCGGGCCGGCCGCCTCCTGGTGCGGCGGCACTGGTCCGGCACCGAGGGGCCGGTGCCCTGCCTGGTGCTCAAGGAGGTGCCCGCCCGCCACCTCTGGGACCGGATCATGCGGGCCAACTACGACACCGCGGAGCCCGGCGTGCTGTTCGTCGACCGCATCAACCGCGAGAACAATCTCCACTACCGCGAGGATATCAGCGCCACCAACCCCTGCGGCGAGATTCCGTTGCCGCCCTACGGCGCCTGCAACCTGGGCTCCCTGAACCTGGTCCAGTTCGTGCGCGACCCGTTCACGAGCGACGCGCGGCTGGACCTGGACGCCCTGGGCGACGCGGCGGCCACCGCGGTTCGCATGCTGGACGACGTGGTGAGCCTGTCGCGCTTCCCCCTGGCGGCCCAGGCGGGGCAGGCCCAGGGGACACGGCGCATCGGGCTGGGCATCACCGGGCTCGCCGATGCGCTGATCATGGTCGGGCTGCACTACGGGAGCGACGGGGCCCGTTCGCTGGCGGCATCGGTCATGGAGCGGATCTGCCACCGCGCCTACCGCACCTCCGCGGCCCTGGCCGCCGAGAAGGGTCCCTTTCCGTTCTTCGACGCCGAGCCCTACCTCGACGGGCCTTTCGTCCAGGGGCTCCCCGAGGACGTACGCGGGTCCATCCGGGAGAACGGGCTGCGCAACAGCCATCTCACCGCCGTCGCCCCCACGGGGACCATCAGCCTGTTCGCCAACAACGTCTCGAGCGGGGTGGAGCCGGTGTACGACTTCGAGCACCGCCGACGGGTGCGCGGCGCCGACGGCGAGTACGCCTGGCACGATCTGCAGGACTACGCCCTGCGCCACTGGCGGCGGATGCACGGTGAGCAGGCCCGCCCCGAGTGGTTCGTGGACGCCCACGACCTCATGCCCCGGGACCACATGGCCATGCAGGCGGCGGTCCAGCCGTTCGTCGACAATGCCATCTCCAAGACCATCAACGTCCCGGAGCACTTCGACTTCGGGGCGTTCGAGTCCCTCTATCAGGCGGCCTACGACCTCGACCTCAAGGGCTGCACCACCTTCAGGCCCAACCCGATCACGGGCTCGGTGCTGACTGCCGGGGAGCCGCCCGCAGTCGAGGAGCCCGGCGGCCAGTGCTGCAGCCTGGACCGGGAGAATGACTGAGTCCGGCCCGCAAGCGGCGGGCCTCGAGCGGCGGCCGGTGGTGACCGCCTTCCTGCGCCGCGGCGGCCGCGTGCTCGTGGTGCGGCGCAGCGGCCGGGTGGGCAGCTATCGCGGCCGCTGGTCCGGGATCAGCGGCTATCTGGAGGACCCGACCGCCCTGGCCCAGGCGCTGCGCGAGATCCGGGAGGAAACGGGCATCCCGGAGAGCGATCTGACGCTTGCCGCAGCCGGCGAGCCCCTGGAGATCCCCGCCCGGGAGATCGGCGTGCTCTGGGTGGTCCACCCGTTCCTCTTCGAGCTTGCCGGATCCCGGGAGGTGCGCCTGGACTGGGAGAACACCGAGCACCGCTGGGTCGAGCCGGACGAGCTGGCGGAGCTGGAGACGGTCCCCAGCCTGGGCGAGGCGTTGGAACGCTGTCTGGAGCGGCGGTGATGGACGACTCGGCATTCGAGGAGGCGCTGGAGCGGATTCGCACGGACCGGGCGCGCGGCGCGGCGCAGCTGGCGCGGGACTGCCTGGGCGTGGCCGCGGAAAGTGCCCTGAGGGCGGAGGCGGCCTCGCCGGAGGCCCTCTGCGCCCTGCTGCAGGAGCGGGCCGACCGGCTCGCCGGATCGCGGCCCAGCATGGCGCCCGTCCGCAACCTGCTCGAACGGTGGCGCGAGGCACTGGGCGAGGCGTGCGATGCCCCGCTGGGCGAGGCGCGGGCCGCCGCCGCGCAGGGCGCCCGCGCCCTGATCGATGCATCCCGGGCGGCGGCTCAGGAGGCGGCCGGGCACCTGGCCCGCCACCTGGGCGGTGGACGGAGACTCATCACCCACAGCCTGAGCTCCACCGTCATGGCGGCCCTGGAACGGCTCGCCCCCCTGGGGGTGGAGGTGATCGTGAGCGAGTCGCGGCCACTGAACGAGGGCTGGCAGTGCGCCGAGCGCCTCGGCGCCCTGGGAGTGTCCGCCACGCTGATCACCGACGCCCAGACGGGCCTGTTCACGGCCGGGGCCGACGCCGCGGTGGTGGGCGCCGACAGCCTGCTGCCGGACGGCGCCCTGGTGAACAAGTCGGGGACCTACCTCCTTGCCCTGGCCGCCCGGGACAACGGCGTGCCGTTCTACGTGTGCTGCGAGAGCTTCAAGCGGCGCCCGGCCGGCATGCCCGATCCCCAGCTCGAGACCATGGCCCCCGGCGAGCTCGGCGTGCCACCCATGGAGGGGGTCGAGGTCGAGAATGTCTACTTCGACGTGACGCCCGCACGGCTCATAGGTGCCTGGTTCGACGAGCACGGCATGGAGCCCGGGCCCGCGGGCTGAGCGCATGGGCGGCGTCAGGCGCTTCTCCCAGGTCGTCGGGATCGACGACGGGCCCTTCCCGCCGGCCCATCGGGGCGACGTGCTCGTGGTCGGGGCGGTGTTCTCGCACCTGCGCCTCGAGGGGGTGCTGACCACGCGGGTGCGCCGGGACGGGGCCAATGCCACCGACCGGCTGGCGGCCATGATCGGGGGGTCGCGATACGCGCCGCAGCTCCAGGCGGTGCTGCTGCAGGGCATCGCACTCGCGGGATTCAACGTGATCGACCTGCATCGGCTCCATCGGGCGCTCGGCGTTCCGCTGCTGGTGGTGTCCCGCCGGGCGCCGGATCTGGAGGCGATACGCAAGGCCCTGCTCGAGAACGTCCCCGGCGGCGCCCGCAAGTGGCAGCTCATCCGGCGGGCGGGGCCCATGGAGGCGCTGGGCGGCGTCCACGTCCAGGCGGTGGGTCTGCGGGCCGGAGAGGCGTCAGAGCTGGTCCGGCACTACGCGGTGCACAGCCGCATCCCCGAGCCGCTGCGTACGGCCCATCTGATCGCGGGCGGACTGGCGGGGGGAGAGAGCCGCCAACGGGTCTGATCCCGCGGCCGGCAGGGCGTTCGGGAGGGCCGCTTTCGCCGAGCGGGCTCGGCTCCCACAACCTGTGGCTCCCGGGCGGTGTGGGAGACCAGCCCCCCGGCCGGGAGGGCGTTCGGGAAGGCCGGCTTCGCCGAGCGGGCTCGGCTCCCACGACCTGTGGCTCCGGGCGGTGTGGGAGGCCAGCCCCCTGGCCGAATAGACGGTCGCCGATGCCCGA
>JASFUT010000323.1:0-3946 GCA_050050175.1 Chromatiales bacterium | reverse complement strand
GCGCCGAGCAGCGAGCGGTCTGCGATGACGTTCGTCAACCGCGGCACGCCGCCCGAGGACCTCTGGATCTCCCGGATGGCCGGGTCGCTGAACAGGGGGCGTTTCGCTCCGGCCACATTGAGGCGGTGCAGCACGTAGTTGCGCGTATCCTCGATGCTCAGGGGCTCCAGGTGGTAACGGGCGGTGATGCGCTGGGCGAGCTGCCTCAGCTCGGGGCGCGCCAGGGCGTCCCGCAGCTCGGGCTGACCGACGAGCACGATCTGCAGCAGCTTCTCCCGGGTGGTCTCCAGGTTGGTGAGCAGCCGCACCTGCTCCAGCACGTCCGGGTCCAGCGCCTGCGCCTCATCGATGATCAGGACGATGCGCCTGCCCGCCGCGAAGCTCGCCAGCAGCCGTTCGTTCAGCCGGTCGATCAGGTCCTTGAGGCTGGCGCCCTCCGGATAGGGGATGTGGAGCTCGTCGCAGACCGTCGCCACGAGCTCGCGCGGGGACAGCCGGGGGTTGAAGATCAGCGCGAGGTCGACGTTGGCCGGCAGCTGGTCCACCAGGCTGCGGATGAGGGTGGTCTTGCCCGTGCCCACCTCGCCGGTGAGCTGCACGAAGCCCCCGCCCTCGCCCACGCCGTAGAGCAGATGGGCGAGCGCGTCCTCATGGGCCTGGCTCAGGTAGACGTAGCGCGGGTCCGGGGCGATGGAGAAGGGCCTTTCCGAAAGGCCGAAGTGACTTTCGTACATCCTACTCCGAACTGTTCACGGCGCGGACGCTGGGCGCCCGAGGAAACGCGCTTGCGCGAAGCGGCACATCGAACGGCGGCAGCTCCATGGCCAACGATCTGCCCGGCGTCCTCTGAGTCTTCGCGGCGCCGTTCCGAAAAGCCGGGCTTCGGGAATAACGGGCCGCGCCGGGCGGCAGCCCTCTAATGTAACGCGCCCCGGGGCGAACGAACAGGGGGGGCTGGGAGTCGGTCAGGCGGCGCGCAGCAGGTAGACCCCGAACAGATCCCGGCGGGCAAGCCAGTGACGCACGGGCTCGAAGCCGGCCTGCTTGGCCAGGGCCAGGAACTCCGGGGCCGAGTACTTGTAGGAGCACTCGGTATGGACACTCTCCCCGGCGGCGAAGGAGAAACGGTGACCGTTGACCGCCACCTCCTGGTCGGTGGCGCTCACCAGGTGCATCTCCACCCGGCCCCGGGCGCCGTCGTAGAAGGCCAGGTGGCGGAACCGGCGGGGGTCGCATTCGGCGCCCAGCTCCCGCTGCATGCGGTGCAGCAGATTGAGGTTGAACTCCGCGGTGATGCCGGCGGCATCGTTGTAGGCCGCATTGAGCATCGCCTCCGCCTTCCTGGTGTCGACGCCGATCAGCAACATCCCGTCGCTTCCCAGCGCCTTACCGACCGTGCGAAGGAAGTCCGCCGCCTCCGGGGGATGGAAGTTGCCGAGGCTCGACCCCGGGAAGAAGGCCAGGCGGCGTCCTGGCGGCACCACCTCCGGCAGGGGCATGGAGTGGGTGAAGTCGACGCATGCGGCATGCACCGCCAGCCAGGGGTAGTCCGCCGCCAGATCCTCCGCCGCCCGCTTGAGAAAGCGGCCTGAAATGTCCATGGGCACGAACGCGGACGGACGCAGGGCGTCGAGCAGGTAGCGGACCTTGGTCAGGCTGCCCGCACCCGGCTCGATGAGCACGCAGCCGGTGCCGGTGAGGGCGGCGATCTCACCTGCGCGGCTCTCGAGGATCTCCCGTTCCGCCGTCGGCGGGTAGTACTCGGGCTGCTCGCAGATGGCGTCGAACAGCCGAGACCCGCGCTCGTCGTAGAAGAACTTCGGCGGGATGGCCTTCGCCGGCAGAGCCAGCCCCTCCACCACCGCCCGGGAGAGACTCAGCTCCTCCGGCTGGTAGTCGTGGAAGGTGACGCGGGCCACGCTCAGCCGTCCTCGGCCAGCCGCAGGCCGCTGAACTGCCACCGGTCGCGGGGATAGAAGAAGTTCCGGTAGCTCGGCCGCAGATGCCCGTCCGGGCTCACGCAGCACCCGCCGCGCAGCACCATCTGGTTGCACATGAACTTGCCGTTGTACTCGCCCATGGAGCCCTCGAGAGGCCGGAACCCGGGATAGGGGGCGTAGGGGGTGGACGTCCACTCCCAGAGGTCGCCGTACCACTGGCCCGCCCCCGGGGCGGGGTGGAGCAGCCCCCGGGACGCGAAGTTGCCCTGCGCCGGGAGCTCGGACAGCCGGCATTCGAGCTCCGCCTCCGTGGGCAGCCGCGTGCCCGCCCAGCGCGCGTAGGCGTCCGCCTCGTAGTAGCTGAGGTGGCACACCGGCTCGTGCGGACTGAGCGGCCGCTGCCCGCCGAGGGTGTACTGCCACCACTCGCCGTCGATCGGCTCCCAGTACAACGGCCGGCTCCAGCCGCGGTCCCGCAGCATGCACCAGCCGTCCGCCAGCCAGAGCTCGGGGCGGCGATAACCGTCGTCGTCCATGAAAGCCAGGTACTCCCCGTTGGTCACCAGGCGGCTCGCCAGTCGGTGATCCCGGAGCAGCACGCGGTGCCTGGGGGCCTCGTTGTCGAAGGCGAAGCCGCCGCCATGGTGGCCGATCTCGCCGATGCCGCCAGGCCGCTCGATCCACTCGAGTGCAGGGGCCTCTCCCGGCGGTGCCGCGAGGTCGGCCCGGTAAGCCGGACGCAGGGGATTCACGGACAGGTTGTGCTTGACGTCCATGAGCAGCAGCTCCTGGTGCTGCTGCTCATGGTGCAGACCCAGAATCACCCGCCGCTGCACCTCCGCGAGGAGCCCGCCCTCCGCGCGCTGCAGCAGCTCGTGCATGTGCTCGTCGACGTAGCCGCGATATCGGTAGACCTCGTCGACCGTAGGCCTGGAGAGCAGGCCGCGATCGGGGCGCGGCTGCATGGCCCCCACCGTCTCGTAGTACGAGTTGAACAGGTAGGAGAAGCGCGGGTGGAAGGGCCGGTAACCGGCCTGGAACGGGGCCAGCACGAAGGTCTCGAAGAACCAGGTCACATGGGCCAGGTGCCACTTTGGCGGACTGGTCTCGCGGAGGGACTGGATCTGGTAGTCGTCCGTCTCCAGCGGCCGGCAGAGCGCGGCCGAGTCCGCTCTGACCTTCGCATAGCGCTCAGCCGTCTCTTCCCTGACCCGAAGCAACGGGGCAATGCCGCCCATTCGCCTACTCCCCTGTCTACTCCGCCGGAGCCGGACCGCCACCGTGAGGGCAGCCGGGCGCTGCGGCGATCCGGACGGGCCTTTCTTTGATCTGCGTTTCCTGAGCTTTGCAGTATCCGGGGCCCTGTCCCGGATGCAACCCCGGCGCAGGGATGGAAACACGGATGCGGTGGAGCGCGCAACGAGCCCCCTGATCGGGATGTTGCCGCGAAGGCAGCCGATGCGCGCCTCCGGGGCTTTCAACGCAGCGGAGGATGGGCTCATGCAACGGGTGGAGGATTCCGGCGAGGGACGCTGGACGGTCCAGGAGGCCGTGGACTCGGCGGTGCCGGCCCCGGTCATCTCCCTGGCGCCCATGATGCGGTCCCACAGCCGCAAGAACTCCTCCTTCGCAGGCCGCCCGCTGCCCGCGATGCGGGCCGGCTCAGGCGGGCACCTGGATCGTCCCGGGCATGCCGCGGCAGCTCGAGGGCTGCGTCGGCGGCGGGACAGGCCGTCCTGAGCCGCGATCAGGCCGGCGGGCGGAGGGGGACGACGCGCGAGCGCCCGCCCGGGGCCACCCCGGAGGCCAGTCGCGCCTCCGCGGCCGCCAGGGCGGCGGAGAACTCGCCGACCAGCCGGCGCTGGACGTCTTCCAGCCCGGCCCGGTAGTGGACCACCCGGCAGGGGACGGGCTCGGCCAGGGAGGCGAGCTCGGTCGGGGGAGCGGGATGCCAGGACAGGAGGATGACCCGGCCGCCCTCTCCACCGCGCACCAGGTACCCGCCC
>JASFUT010000322.1:0-3952 GCA_050050175.1 Chromatiales bacterium | reverse complement strand
CACCCGCCGGGGGCTCGTCCACGCGCACCAGAGAGACCGGCCTTCTCAGGCCGTCGCCGGCAATGACCGCATAGGCCTGCGCCAGCTGCACGGCGGTGACCGATATGCCGTATCCGAAGGCGAGCGCCGCCTGATCGAACCGCGCCCAGCTCTGATAGGGTGCGAGCTGCCCGGTGGCCTCCCCGGGGAAGGCTGCGGCGGTCAGCTCACCGAATCCGAATCCCTGCAGGGTGGTCCAGAGACCCTCGGGCGGAAGGCTCAGGGCGATCTTGCTCGCACCGACGTTACTGGACTTGCGGATGACGCCCGCCACGTCCAGCAGGCCGTAGTCACGCACGTCCTTGACCTGGTTCCGACCCACCCGGAGCACCCCGGGGCTGGTATCGACGGGCGTATCGGACCGGAAGCGCCCCAGCTCCAGGGCCGCCGAGACGGTGAACGGCTTCATCGTGGAGCCCGGCTCGAAGACATCGGTGAGCGCCCGATTGCGCACGCGCCCGCCCAGCCCGGAGCGGCTGCCGTTCGGGTTGTAGGAGGGCTGGTTCACCATGGCGAGGATCTCGCCGGTGGTCACGTCCAGGATCACCGCGGTGCCACCCCGGGCCTTGTTGTGGCCCACGGCCGCCTTGAGCTCGCGATAGGCAAGGAACTGCAGCCGCCGGTCGATGCTGAGGACCAGGTCCCTGCCGGGCCGGGGCTCGCGGATGCTTTCGATGTTCTCCACCACCCGGGCCCGGCCGTCGCGGACCACGCGCTTGCGTCCGGGCTCACCCCGCAGCCATCCGTCGTATGCCAGCTCCATGCCCTCCTGGCCGATGTCGTCTATGTCGGTGAAGCCGACGAGGTGGGCGGTGACCTCGCCGCTGGGGTAGTAGCGTCTGTACTCCCGCTGCAGGCCCACGCCGGGAACGTCCAGGGCGGTCACGGCACGGGCCACTGCGGGGGTCACCTGGCGCTTGAGATACACGAAGGCGCGATCGCTGCGCCTGGCGAGCAGGCCGCGCAGCGATTCCACCCCCATGTCCAGCACCTCCGCCAGCGGCGCGAGGGTGCCCCGGTCAGGCACCAGCTCGCGAGGATTGGCCCAGACCGAGTGCACGGGGGTGCTGATCGCAAGGGGCTCCCCGCTGCGGTCCAGAATCATGCCGCGGTGGGCCGGCATCTCCACGACGCGCAGATGCCGTCGCGCACCCTCGCGCTGCAGAAAGTCGGTCTCGAAGATCTGCTGGTCGACCGCGCGCGCGACCAGGGCGCCGCAGGCGACCGCCATGATCCCGAGCAGCGTCCAGCGCCGCACCCGCGAGGGGGCCGGCCCTTCCAGGGGGGGCGGCGGCCGGCGGCGGGCTTTGCGTCTGCGATCGGCCATATCGACTCAGGGTGAGATCACCACGACCTCTTCCGGCCGGGGCTGGCGCATGCTCAAGCGGTCGCTGGCCAGGCGCTCGACCCGTCCATGGGCGGCGAGCGTGCTCTGCTCGAGCTGCAGCTGACCCCACTCGGTCTCCAGTGCGTCGCGCCCGTCCCTCAGGCCCTCGAGCTCGACGAAGAGCTTGCGGGTCTCGTACTTGGCAAACGCGACGCCGACCGCCGACCCGACGACCAGCACCGCGGCGACCAGCACGGTCAGTACCTTCGCCCGGGTCATGCAGTCTTCTCCGCCGCACGCAGCACCGCACTGCGCGCCCGGGGATTGCGCGCCAGCTCCGCGTCGCCCGGATGGACGGCCTTGCCGACCAGGCGCATCCTCGCCTTGATCCGGTCGGCGGTGACGGGCACCCCCCGAGGGAAATCGTCACCGCGGGAGCGCTCGCGCATGAACCGCTTCACCATCCGGTCCTCCAGCGAGTGGAAGCTGATCACCACCAGCCGGCCCCCCGTCGCCAGCCGCTCCAGGGACTGCTCCAGGGCCGCCGCAAGCTCCTCCAGCTCCCGGTTGACCCGGATGCGGATCGCCTGGAAGCTGCGTGTGGCCGGATGCTTGCCCGTCTCCCAGGCGGGATTGGCCGCCGCAACAATCTCGGCGAGGCGGCCCGTGCGGGTGATGGGGGCCTGCGCCCGGGCCTCGCAGATCGCCCGGGCGATGCGCCTGGCGAAGCGCTCCTCGCCGAGCTCCCTGAGTACGTCCGCGATCTCGCGCTCACCAGCCCCGGCGAGCCACTCGGCGGCGCTGGGTCCCGCAGCGGGATCCATGCGCATGTCCAACGGCCCGTCCTGCAGGAAGCTGAAGCCCCGTTCAGGAGCATCGAGCTGGGGCGATGAGACCCCCAGGTCGAGGAGTATCCCCAGGATCCCGTCCCGCCAGCCGGCCCGGTCCAGGATGGAGCCGAGGCGCCCGAACCCGCCCCGCTCGATGCGGAACCGCGCATCCCCGGCGAAACGTTCGCGCCCGTGCTCCACCGCATCCGGGTCCTTGTCGATCGCGAGCAGCCGCCCCCCGGGACCCAGGGCGGCGAGGATGGCCGCACTGTGCCCCCCGCGCCCGAAGGTCGCATCGACGTAGCACCCGGACGAGCGGATATTCAAAGCCTCCACCGCCTCCCTGAGCAGGACCGATTCGTGACGGAGGTCCGTGACCATCCGTCAGTAGTTCAGGTTCTCGAGCCCCGGGGTGGCTCCCAGGGATTCGAGGTCGATCTCTTCGAGGCACACTTGCCGCTGCTCGTTCCAGCGCGTCTCGTCCCACAGCTCGAACTTGTTCATCTGCCCTATCAGCACCGCCTGGGTATCGAGCCCTGCGAACACCCGCAACGGCGGCGGCACGAGCACCCGGCCCTGCCGGTCCATCTCCATCGGGTGGGCGTGACCCACGAGAAGGCGCTGCAGCTGTCGCACCGTTCGGTTGAAGGTGGGCAGACTCTTGAGCTGCTGCTCGACCCTCTGCCACTCGGGCAGCGGATAGACGAGGAGACAGCCGTCGGGGTCGATCGTGATCACCAGCTGGGAGGCGCAGCTCTCCCGCAGACGCTCCCGATACCGCGTCGGGATCGCCAGACGCCCCTTCGCGTCCAGCGCGAGACTGTTGATCCCGCTGAGCAAAGATGGACTCCCCCATTGGGGAAATTCTTTTCCAGAATTTCCCACTTTCCCCCACTTCTCCCCATCTTAGAAACCAATCTGCACCACTGTCAAGGAAGGACCCATTGAAATTCCTTGCATGACAGGAACTTACGGACACAATCTGTGGCGGCTGCCGGCGCTGCCGACAAACCTGAAAAACAATCGACTGGCGGGAAAAGTTAAAGTGAACTCTCAGGAGATGGGCGGGGAGGCCCGGTGAGGGGGAGCCGGCCTGTAAGCCGGGTTCTGTCGAGAACGGTCATTCATCTAGGACGCGCGTCGCCGCGCGCCTCCAGCGACCTACCCGGGGGCTCCCGCGGACCACGGGATGCGGCCGCAGCCGCGTGCCCCCCTATTTGGTCTTGCTCCGGGTGGGGTTTACCCTGCCGGCGCTGTTACCAGCGCCGCGGTGCGCTCTTACCGCACCATTTCACCCTTACCGGCCCTGCCGGGCAGGGCTTAGGCGGTATGTTTTCTGTGGCACTTTCCGTGGACTCGCGTCCCCCAGGCGTTACCTGGCACCCTGTCCTGCGGAGCCCGGACTTTCCTCTGCCCCGAAGGGGCAGCGACCGTTCGGCCGACTCCCAGCCTCAAAATAGGGCGCGGGGCGGGAAAACGCAACCGCACCGGGCACCCGCGTCCGTTAACCTTTAGATCAGGGCATCCCGGGCGATCACACAGGGAGCAGATAGGGAGCAGCGGTGCCGACCTGTCCCTGGCGGCATCCTCCGCCGCGGCGGGGCTCGAGGTGACCTCCCTCAGGTCGCCGATGCGCCCCGCCCCAGGACTCAGGTCGACGGCTGGCGCCCGCCCCCCTCCCATTCGAGGGCCAGCCGGTAGAGCCGGTTCTTCTTCTCTCCGGTAATCCGCGCCGCCAGGGCGGCCGCCTGCTTCA
>JASFUT010000321.1:0-3958 GCA_050050175.1 Chromatiales bacterium | reverse complement strand
GTCGGAGCTCAGATCCTGGTACATGGCCTTCAGGACGTTGTTGCCGAAGGTGAACTCCGCCGCGATCTGGTACTGCTGGACGTCGAAGTCCTTGACGTTGCCGGCGTTGGAGCGATCCTCGTAGCGCAGACCCACATAGAAGGGGGCCTGATCCCAGGCGATGGCTGCACCCCACTTGGTGTCGTCGTCCAGGAAGCGGTCGGAATAGATCCCCGTGTACTGGTCCAGGGAGATCTCCTCATAGGCCAGGGCGCCCTTGATCGGGCCCCAGCTGCCCAGGGCGCCGAGGGACCAGCCGTTTGAGTTCAGGCTGTCGTTCTCGTCGTCCTCGGCGGCCACCGAGGCAGCGGAGAAGGTGACGCCGGCGAACTCAGGCGAGATGTAGGCGAGCACGTTGCTGGCACGGATGTCGTCGAAGCCCGCGATGTTGCCGCCAGCGAACCGGGACGCCCCGCCCCCGAAGGCCTGGCGGTAGTTTACCGGGGTGTTGCCGCGGATGCCGCCCTTGTAGTCGCCGAAGACCCGGTCGTCGTCCGGCAGGCGGTCGGAGAAGCGGTCCCAGCTGCCGAACACCACCTTGTAGGGGGTGTCGTGACGGCCGGCCAGCACGGTACCGAACTGGGCGTGGCTCAGGCCGCCGTACATGTTACGGCTGGCCTGGATGCCCTGGATCTCGCCGTCGACGTCGATCTCGAACTCCATCTTGTAGATGGCCTTGAGACCGTTGCCCAGATCCTCGCTGCCCTTCACACCCAGGCGGGACGCACGGCTCTCCACCTGCCAGAGACTCTGGTCGGCCTCGGTGCCGGAGCCGCGGAAGTAGTTGTCCGTCCCGCCGCCGAAGATGCCGGTGCCGGGGAACATGATCCCGTGCGCACCGAGCAGGGGCCAGGGATCCAGAAAATCAGGCACATCGAGCACGTTGTCGGAGAGCGTCGCATCAACGTAGTCGACGCTCATGTGGACCTTGCCGTAGACCGTGTTCTCGGCCTGGACGGCGAAGGGGGCGGCCATGGCGGCAGCCACGGCCATGGAGAGAAGCTTCTTGTTCATCTCGAACTCCCGCTGTTGTGGTTTGGGAACACCGTTTAGCAGGTACAACTATAGCTCCGCGGTTTTTCGTTTGCAACCATTTTTTGTAAAAAAACCGAACCCCGGAAAATCGTCTCAAAATCGCCACAACCCCGGCCGCCATCGGCGGCCGACATCGGGGATAAACGCTTAGAATTAGCAAGTTATAAGCAGGTACTGAGAAATCCGCTGAGGGCCACCATCGGACCCAATCCGCCTTGTCGCCGGAGTTGCCTCGCGGGGTCGGAGCGCTCCAGAGCATAAAACAGACAGCCGGAAGGGCGCCTGGGCGCCCCTTGCCCTCCCTCCCGGACCCTCGGTCCACCCCCCGGCGCTCTGCCTCCCCTCAGCCGCCCCCGAGCTCGAGCGTCCGGCCCGCCAGCGCCAGCAGAAGCAGGAGGATGGCATAGCGGGCCCCCTTGCCCGCTGCCGTCAGGAGCAGGAAGACCGGGAAGGGTACGCGCATGACGCCCGCGATGAAGGTAAGCGCGTCCCCGCCCACGGGCAGCCAGGCCATGAGGAGCGACCATTTCCCGTACCGCTGGAACCATCGCTGCGACCGGCCCAGACTGTCCGACCGGAACGGAAACCAGCCCCGCCCCTCGAACCGGAGCAGAAAGCGCCCCAGGACCCAGTTCACCGCCGCGCCCAGCGTGTTGCCCGCGGTGGCCCAGGCCCAGAGCGCCGCGGGCGGGTGCCCCGCCGCGATCAGCCCGGCGAACATGACCTCCGAGTAGGCCGGCAGCACGGTCGCCGCCAGAAAGGCCACGAGGAAGAGTCCCAGGTAGGCTTCCACGGGGTGATCAGCCCGGCGGCCGCCCCCTCGCTGCCTCCACGAGGGCGCCGAACAGCCGTCTCTGGCGGCCCGAGAAGATCAGGAACTCGGGATGCCACTGCACGCCCAGGACGAATCCGCGCTCCGGCGCCTCCACCGCCTGCACGATGTCGTCCAGATCCCTGCCCGAGACGTACAGCCCCCGGCCCAATCGGTAGATGCCCTGGTCGTGGAGGCTGTTGATGCGCACGCGGTCCGTTCCCAGAAGGTCGCAGAGCAGGGTGCCCGGCTCCACCCGCAGGGTCTTCAGCGGCAGCACCGTACGGCGGTTCGAGGTGTTGCGACGCCTCGAGCGCAGCTCCTGATGCAGGCTGCCCCCGAGACGCACGTTGAGCAGCTGGGCTCCACGGCAAATGCCCAGCAGAGGCAGGCGGCGCTCCAGGGCATGCTCGATCACCACCGATTCGAAGGCATCGCGCTCCGCATCGTAATGGGTCTCGATCTGCGGCGCCTCGGCATAGAGCACCGGCTCGATGTCGTGCCCCCCCGTGACCACCACACCCTGCACGGGCTGAGGCGAGTCGGGGCGCGCGGGACTCAGGTGCACAACCCGGGCACCCGCCATGGCCAGCGCCGCATGCACGCAAAGCCTCGGTCCGCGCCCCCCCCGCCGCGGACCCGTCACGGCGATCAGAGGTCGCTCTCGGGGATCAGCCACTCCCGGATCTGCTCCTTCCAGTCGTCGAGGAAGCCCGACAGGGGGCGGTCGAGAAACGCCGCGTACGCCCCGCACAGGTCGTGCAGTCGCTTCGGCCGAGCCGCCAGATGCTCCACCTGCAGCCATCCCCGCCAGGCCTGATCGACACCCCATTCCGGGCGATCGATCTCGCAGTTCGGCAGGCGGTAGTGGAACGCCGGGCGCGGCTTGACGCGCGGGTCGTCGACCACGCGCCGCACCCGCGGTGGGTCCAGGTGAAGAAACAGCGGGAGCAGATCCAGCGGCCGGTTCCGGGTTGGGTTGCCCGCGAGGTAGTCGTCGATCAGCGCGGCCAGGTCGGGCGCATAATCCGGGTCCACGACGCGGCGCACATAGTCCCGCGAGAACGGAGCGGCGAATGCCGTCAGCCGTCGGGTGAAGTCGACGTTCTCGCGGGCCTGGAGCCAGTCGTATAGACAGAGGAAGGACTGGAGGTAGCGCCTCAGCGTCTGCGTATCGCCCGCGGGGACCTCGGGATTGAGCTGCATCCCGAAGGCGTACATCAGGCCGTCGGTGGTGCCGCGCGCACCCGCGTCGCGCAGCCGAGCGATCAGAGGTCCCATGGCCGAAAGCTCGTTCATCGGGATGGGGGGGCTCACCACTTCGAAGGGCACGATCTGCTCGGCGCCGAGGCGCACCAGCTGCTCGGCCACGTCCTCCAGGGCCTCGACGGCAGCATCGGGATCCCGATGCGCGCGCCCCTTGTTCTTCAGGTAGGCGAAGTCGAGCTCGACGCCCCAGTCGCCGCGTGGATCGCCGCTGATCCGGTGCTCATAGGCACTGGAGCGTTGCACCTGCCCGCCGCAGTGCTCGGCAACCAGGGCGGAGATGCGGTCGATGTCGAGCCCCGTGAACTCCAACTCGACGCCAACCCGGCGAGTACGTCCGGCATCGGTCTCGATGACGGGCGGCATGGGGAAGAGGGAGGAATCGGTGGACACGATGGGGGCTCGGGCTGCAACGGGTAGGGGTGCGGACCCGGCCTCGCTGCCGGGACCTGACAGCAGAGCCTACCAGCAGGGGGACGGGAGTGCGACCACGGAGCCAGGAGAAAGTAGAAAGGAGAAAGGAGAAAGGAGAAAGGAGAAAGGAGAAAGGAATTGTGGGGCTCCGGTCGAGAATGTTCCACCCCTCCCCCCGGCGCCAACGAACAAGGCCCCGGATTCCGGGGCTTCGGCGACGTATCGGCTGGGGGAGAGGGATTGCCCGGCACCTCCCTGTGCCGGGCCCCTTCGGGGCTGGCGCGAAAGATCGCTCCCGGCGATCTTTTCGAACCCGGCGGGGGCTCTCGCCCTCTCCCCCGGAGCCATCGGGTAGGAGGCGGGGTCACCCCCGCCGTCCTCCCACACCACCGT
>JASFUT010000320.1:0-3971 GCA_050050175.1 Chromatiales bacterium | reverse complement strand
CCTGCGCATCGAGCCGCGCAACGCCCATCTGTGGAACCGCCTGGCGCACCTGCGCATGGCCCAGGATCGCCTGGGAGAGGCCGCGGACCTCGCCGCCAAGTCCAACGCCATGGCCGGACCCGACGAGGCCCTCAAGCGGGACAACTGGGAGCTCATCGCCGCCGCCCGCCGCGCCGCGGGCGACACCGCCGGCGCCCGTGCCGCCGAGCACAGGGCACGGGGCCTTCGCTGAGAGTCGACCCGCCGAGGCGCAGGGCACGCAGGGGGCTTACAAGAGAGAATATGCCGCAGCGCGCTGTCGGCAGGGCCGATCCGGCGGAATCCGCATCGCCGCCCGGGGGTCCCTGCCTGCGGTTTATCCTCCACTGTCTGCCGGTCCTGTTCGGTTTCCGCCTGATGCCGCCTTGTGTTAGGTTCCGGCAATCCCAGGAGCAAAGGCAACCGATCGGGAACCACCATGAGCCAGATCAAGCTCTCGGGAGAGCTGCTGCGCGAGATCCGCGAGGCTCTCCACAAGAACGACCCGCAGGCGGCCGACACCGGCATCGCCCTGCAATACCTGGCCGCTCTCACCGGGTACATTCTGGGCGGCGAAAGTGCCCCGGAGTCCCAGAAGCAGGGTTACTTCGAGGAGCTGACGACCTTCGCCCGCCACGTGATGGACGACACCATTCAGCAGGTGAAACAGCGCGAGGCATCGGCCCAGGAGTCCGCCTTCGGCTACTGGGAGCCGCCCGGCGAAGGTTGAGGGCGCATTGGCCGCTCCCGGCCTCGAGGGGCATTCCGGCCGTCGGGGACTGAATCCATGGAAGGGCTGGACGAGATCTTCGGGCCGCAGGGGCCGCTCGCCGCGCGGGTGTCGGGCTTCTCCTGCCGGCCCCAGCAGGCGGAGATGGCCGAGGCCGTGGCCCATACCCTCGAATCGGGTGGGGCACTGGTCACCGAGGCCGGCACGGGCACCGGCAAGACCTTCGCGTACCTGGTGCCGACCCTGCTCTCCGGTCGCAAGGTGATCGTCTCCACCGGCACGCGCAATCTCCAGGATCAGCTCTACCACCGTGATCTCCCCGTGGTGCGGGAGGCGCTCTCGGTCCAGGTGGATGCCGCCCTGCTCAAGGGCCGGGCCAACTACCTGTGCCTGCATCGCCTGGACACGGCGCCCGACGATCCGGCGGCACGGCGTCGGGACGTCTCCACCGACCTGGCACGGGTGCGCGACTGGGCGTCGGTCACCCGCAGCGGAGACATTGCCGAGCTCTCGGGCCTGTCCGAGCGCGCACCGGTCTGGCCGCTCGTTACCTCCACGGCGGACAACTGCCTCGGTCAGGACTGCCCCGCCTATGCCCGGTGTCATCTGGCCGAGGCCCGGCGCCGGGCCCAGGAGGCGGACCTGGTGGTGGTGAACCACCATCTGCTGTGTGCGGACTTCGCCCTGCGCGACGACGGCTTCGGCGAGATACTGCCCGGGGCCGATGCCTTCGTCGTGGACGAGGCCCATCAGCTCCCGGAAGTCGCCAGCGCCTTCTTCGGTGAGTCGGTCACCGGCCGACAGCTGCTCGAGCTGGCCCGGGACGCCGAGACCGAATACCGTCGCGAGGCCGGCGATCAGCCTGAGCTCCCTCAGCGCGCTGCCGTCCTGGAGAAGGCCGTGCGGGAGCTGCGTCTCAGCTTCGGCGCCGACCCCCGCAAGGGGGCCTGGGCCGACGTGGAAGGTGACGGGCACATCCAGTACGGATTGCAGCAGGTCCGGGAGGCCCTCAACGGTCTCGGCGAGGTCCTGGAGCAGCTCGCAGGGCGGGGCCGCGGGCTGGCCAGCTGCCGGGACCGCAGCTCCCGCCTGGCGGGGGGGCTGACGGGCGTATGCGAGGCCGCAGGCGAGGAGGACATCCGGTGGTACGAGACCTACACCCAGAGCTTTCGCCTGAGCCGCACGCCGCTGGAGATCGCTCCTGTGTTCCGGGCCCACATGGACCGTCACGCGCCCGGGTGGGTCTTCACCTCGGCGACCCTCGCCGTGGGCGGTCGCTTCGACCATTTCCAGCGCCAGCTCGGCCTGGAGGAAGCCCGCACCGCCCGATGGGAGAGTCCCTTCGACTACCCCGCCCAGGCCCTGTGGTTCGTTCCCCGCGGGCTGCCCGATCCCGGCAGCCCGCGTTACGTGGAGGCGGTCGTCGAGGTGGCGGTTCCGGTCATCGAGGCGAGCCGGGGCAGGGCGTTCCTTCTGTTCACGAGCCACCGGGCCCTGAAGCGGGCCGCAGGGCTTCTTGCGGACCGGCTCCCCTTTCCCCTGCTGGTGCAGGGCGAGGCGCCGAAGGGCGAGCTGCTCGAGCGCTTCCGCAGGGCGGGAGACGGTGTCCTTCTCGGGACCTCCAGCTTCTGGGAAGGCGTGGACGTGCGCGGGGAGGCGCTTTCGTGCGTGATCATCGACAAGCTCCCCTTCGCCTCCCCCGGCGACCCCGTCCTGCAGGCGCGCATCGACGCGCTGCGCCGTCGCGGCGGCAACCCCTTCATGGAGTTCCAGGTGCCCCAGGCGGCGATTGCGCTCAAGCAGGGGGCGGGGCGGCTGATCCGCGGCGAGCAGGACCGCGGCGTCCTGGTGATGTGCGATCCCCGTCTGCTGTCCCGTCCCTACGGGCGGGTCTTTCTCGACAGCATGCCGCCCATGGCGCGCACGCGCGACCCCGAGGATGTCCGGCGTTTCTTTGATGCGGGGGAGTGGGAGAAAAGCGGAAAAGGGGTCGGTGACAAATGAGAATGATTGCGTTTTGTCACCGACCCCTTTTTGTCGCATGAAGATCCTCGCCATCGACACCGCCACCGAGGCCTGCTCGGCGGCCCTGTACCTGGACGGGCGCGTCATCGAGCGATTCGAGATCGCCCCCCAGCGCCATGCCGAGCTGATCCTGCCCATGATGGACGCGCTGATGGCGGAGACCGGACTCGTCCTGGCCGATCTCGACGCCCTCGCATTCGGCCGCGGGCCCGGCGGCTTCACCGGCGTGCGCATCGCCACGGGCGTGGTCCAGGGCGTGGCCTTCGGTGCGGACCTGCCCGTGGTTCGGGTGTCGAATCTGGCGGCCCTGGCCCAGCGCGCCGTGCGTGAGCACGGGGCGACCCGGGTCCTGCCCGCGCTGGATGCGCGCATGGACGAGGTGTACTGGGGCGCCTGGATTCGGGGTCCGGAGGGCCTGGTCGAGCCCGTCCTGGAGGAAGAGGTCGCCCGTCCCGAAGACGTGGCTCTGCCGGACGGGGCCGGCTGGTGGGGCGCGGGTGCCGGCTGGGCGGCGCACGGCGATCGGCTTCGCGCCCGCCTGGGAGACCGGGTCGAGCACGTCATCGAGGACCTCTACTGCAGCGCCCACGACGTGGCGCTCCTCGGGGCGCGTGGTCTGGCCTGCGGCGAGGCCGTGCCCGCGGAGCAGGCGCTGCCCGTGTACCTCAGGGATCGGGTGGCGGCGAAGAAGGGTGGCTGAGCTGGGCGAGGCCTCGCGGCCCGCCGACGTGGGAGGGACCCGTCGTACCGCGACCTTTCGCGCTCAGCGAGCGCTCCCACGGTTGGCCGCGGCTGCCGTCGGAGCGGCTTTCAGCGGCGAACCGCCGGGGACGACGAGAGGGCGAACCTGTTCGCGCTCAGCGAGCGCTCCTACGGTTGGCCGCGGCTGCCGTCGGAGCTGTTTTCAGCGGCGAACCGCCGGGGCCGACGAGAGGGCGAACCTGTTCGCGCTCAGCGAGCGCTCCTACGGGTGGCCGCGCCCGCCTTTGGAGCGGCTGTCAGCCGCGAACGTTCCGCGTCCGGCAACACCGCGCCTCCCGCACCTCAGCCCCGCCGCCAGGTGGTGCCCTGCGGGCCGTCCTCCAGGACTACGCCCTTGTCCGCCAGCTCGTCACGGATGCGGTCGGCCTCGGCGAAGTTCTTCGCCTTGCGGGCGTCGGTGCGGCGGCGGATCAGGCCGTCGATCTGCTCGTCTGTC
>JASFUT010000319.1:0-3979 GCA_050050175.1 Chromatiales bacterium | reverse complement strand
ATACCTCCAGAAGGCCCGGCGCGGTGAGGCCAAGGCGGTCCTGCAGGACCTCGCGCTCCGGCAGGAGCGCTGGCGGGCGGACCACGCCTCGTACACGGCCGACATCAACGACCTTCTCAACAACGTCGCACCCGCCGTGCCGGACCCCGACACCCCGTTCTACGACTACTCGGTCTCGGCGGCGGCGGCGTTCACCTACACCGTCCAGGCGCAGGCACTGGGCTCCCAGGCGAACGACGACGTCAACATAGGCGGTGTCGAGACGACCTGCTCCCCCCTGACCCTGAACCAGAGCGAAACCCGCACCCCAGCGGCTTGCTGGTAGTGCCGGGGAGGCCGAGCAGGCGTACCCGCGAACCGTGTGCGCATCTTGTTTCGCGGCGGCTCAATCTCATGCGATGCGGCGACGCTGATTCAGGCCACCCTGCGGATCGAATCCCCGTTAGACCATGAGCGACTGCATCATCATCGGCGGCGGCCTCATCGGGATGCTGACCGCCCGGGAGCTCGACTCCGCCGGCATGCGGGTGGTCCTGGTGGAGCGCGGCGAGACCGGGCAGGAGTCCTCCTGGGCCGGCGGCGGCATCCTCTCGCCCCTCTACCCCTGGCGGTACGCGCCCTCCGTGACGGCCCTGGCCGGCTGGAGCCAGCGGCGCTACGAGGCCCTCTCCCTCGAGCTTCGCGACGCCACGGGGGTCGACCCCGAGTGGACGCCCAGCGGCATGCTGATCCTCGACACCGACGAGCGCGACCAGGCCCGGGACTGGGCGGCCGCCACGGGGGCCCGGGTCGAGCCGGTGGGCGCGGGGCGGATCGCCGAGCTCGAGCCGGCGCTGGCCGGGCCGCCCGATCAGGCGCTCTGGATGCCCGACCTGGCCCAGGTCCGCAACCCCCGGGCGGTGGCCGCCCTGCGGGCGGACCTGGACCGCAGGGGCGTGGAGGTGCGCGAGAACACCGAGGTGTTGAAGATCCTGGCCTCGGGCGCCCGGGTGCGGGGGCTGCAGACCTCCGAAGGGACCCTCGAGGCGGACACCCTGGTGGTCTGCGCGGGGGCGTGGACCGCCGGCCTGCTGGACCAGCTCGGCGTGGTGATCCAGGTCGAGCCGGTGCGGGGCCAGATGCTGCTGTTCGGCGCCGAGCCCGGGGCGATCACGCGCATGGTCCTCCAGCAGGGGCACTACGTCATCCCCCGTCGGGACGGCCACGTGCTGATGGGCAGCACCCTGGAGTACAGCGGCTTCCGCAAGGAGACCACCGACGCGGCCCTGGCCGAGCTCTCGGCCATCGCCCTGCGCCAGTTTCCCGTTCTCGCCCGCTACCCGATCAAGCGCCAGTGGGCCGGGCTGCGCCCCGGCTCGCCTCAGGGCATCCCGTACATCGGCCCCTTCCCGGGCATCCGGGGCCTTTTCGTGAACAGCGGCCACTTCCGCAACGGCGTGGTGCTGGGGCCCGGTTCGGCGCGCCTGCTCGCCGATCTGGTGCTCGAGCGCGAGCCGATCCTGCCCCCCGAGCCCTATGCGCTCAAAGCCCCGCGCGAGTAGGCAGACCGTGGGTCCGGGCACCGTAGGAGCGCTCGTTGAGCGCGAACCGGGGTTCGGCGAGGCAGCGTTCGCCGAGAGGGCTCGCCTCCCACAGGCTGGGGCTCCGGGGGCGGCGGCAGGCGGCCTTCTGCCGAGTGGCGTCCGGACAGGCTCCATTCGCGGCTGGCAGCCGCTCCTACGGCGGGCTATGGCCGCGCGGCGGGGTCGTCCAGCATCAACGCACCGATGCTTGCCCCCTGGGGGGCCGACTTCTTATACTGCGCGGCCTCGTCAGGGAAGGCTGCTAGGATTCCTGAATACTGCCGATGTAGCTCAGCTGGTAGAGCAACGCACTCGTAATGCGTAGGTCGTCGGTTCAAGTCCGACCATCGGCTCCATTCCCCCACCCGGGCGCCCCCTCATGACCCGGCTGTTCGTAGACCGACTCACCGTCATCGACTTCTCCTACCTCGACCCCGAGCGCGGGCTCGTCGGCGAGAGCTGGCTGGTGGACGTGGAGCTGGGAGGGGCGCTGGACCACCAGGGCATGGTCTTGGACTTCGGCCGCGTGAAGCGCCAGGTCAAGCAGACCATCGACGAGCGCTTCGACCACCGGCTCTTGGTGCCGATAGACACACCCGGGCTGCGGTTCGAAGGCGACGGCCGCCGATGCCGGGTCCGGTTCGTTGACCGGCACGGCCGGCAGTTCGACTTCAGCTCGCCGCCGGACGGCATATCTCGGATCGACGGGCCCGAGATCACCCCCGCCGCCCTGGAGCGCGCCATCGAAGCGGCGCTGCGCCCGGGCCTGCCGGACAACGTCGAGGACCTGCGCATCCGGGTGTACCCGGAGCCCATCGACGGGGCCTTCTACCACTACAGCCACGGCCTAAAGCACCACGAAGGCAACTGCCAGCGGATCGCCCATGGCCACCGCTCGCGCATAGAGGTATTCCGGGACGGGGAGCGGGCACCTGCGCTGGAGGCGGAGTGGGCGGCAGGCTGGTGCGACATCTACATCGGCACCCGCACGGACGTGCAGGCAGAGACACAGCGGGACGGCATCGACTACTTCCGGTTCGGCTACACGGCCACGCAGGGCCGATTCGAGCTCGAGCTGCCGGGGGCGTGCTGCTACCTGATCGACGGGGACACCACGGTCGAGAACCTGGCCCGGCACATCGCGGACATCCTGGCGGCGGCCTATCCGGGCCACGAGTACCGGGTGCGGGCATTCGAGGGCGTTAACAAGGGTGCGATCGCCGTCGCCCGAAGCCCATAGCGGCGCCGGGCGCGCCCTTGGCAGGCGCCCTCCGGGCGGCGACCCGGCTCCTGGCTTATCCTTCGGGGCCTGACAAGCCCGCCTTGAGCGGCCTTGCGGGCCAGCCCCGCAGGGGTGAGGCGAAGGGATGCGCCGAGCAATAGCCGCTCCCACAAGGTGCGTCCCGATGGCCTCGACCCCGGATTGCATTCCACTCCATCGGAGCTACGGGCCTTCGCCGCCTCAACGGCCGCTCCCATAGTAATTCGGATCGATGGGCACGCTTCGCTTTGCCCATCCTACGCGGGAAGGTTGCAGCGCTGTGGGAGGCGCCGTTCAGGCGGCGACCAGGACGATCCTCTCGGCTTGGCGGCCCAAAGGTCCGCTTCGGGCGCGGCGCATTCGCCGAGGGGGCTCGCCTCCCGCAGCCTGCAGCTTCGAGCATCAGGAGACCAGCCTCTGGTTGAAGCGCCATCCGGAACAGCTCCATTCGCGGCTGACAGCCGCTCCTACGAGCTTGTCAGAGCCCCTCGTAGGAGCGCTCGCTGAGCGCGAACCTCCGGCCGGGGGGCGTTCGCCGCTGGCTGGGAGCCGCTCCTACGAGTGATCGAAGCGCAGGCGCTCCCCCCGGACGCTCTCGTCGAAGACACCCCGGTCGTAGGCCCTGCGGCCGTTGACGAAGGTGGTGAGCACCCGCGAGTGCAGCCAGCGGCCCTCCAGGGGCGACCAACCGCACTTGTAGAGCACGTCCTCCCGGCGCACCTCGTAGTGCGCGCTGAGGTCCACCACGGCGATGTCGGCCCGATAGCCCTCGCGAAGGAACCCGCGCTCGGCGACGCCGAACAGACGGGCGGGGGCGTGGGCGACCTTGTCCACGATCAGCCCCAGAGGCGCCAGTCCGGCGTGGTAGAGCTCGAGCGCCATGGGCAGGGCATGCTGGACCAGGGGGAGGCCGGCGGGCGAGGTGAAGTAGGTCCCCGCCTTCTCCTCCAGGGTGTGGGGAGCGTGATCGGTGGCGATGACGTCGATGCGTCCGTCGAGGAGGGCCTCACGGAGGGCGTCGCGGTCGGCACGGGTCTTGATCGCCGGATTGCACTTGATGAGGGCTCCCTTCTCCTCGTAGTCCCTCTCGTCGAAATAGAGATGATGGACGCAGGCCTCGCAGGTGATGCGCTTGTCCGGCGAGGCCCCCGGATCG
>JASFUT010000318.1:0-3982 GCA_050050175.1 Chromatiales bacterium | reverse complement strand
GGATGCGCTGGTCGGGCATCCGCTTGGCGGGCGAGCGTTCCCGAGGCCGGGGACGCCCGGTGGGCCGGGCCCGGCGACTGATCACGGGTTCGGCGCCCCAACGGCCGACCCCGCGCAAGGTCCCGCATCACCTATAATGCCCAGGAAGACCATATTGCAGGACCGCTCGTGAGAAAGGTCGGCCTGGTACTGCTGAGCGCGCTGATCTGGGCCCTGGCGGGAGGCGTGTTCGGTGCCCTCTTCAGCGCTATGGATCTGGCGTTCGATCCAATGTTCGACGACCCCCGTCTGGGCACCCTGCTCGCCGCCGCTCTGAGCGGTATGATCACGGCCGCCTTTTTCGGGGCCATGCCGGTGGCCCTGCTGGGGACGCTGCTCGGCGTGCTGGTGGGGATCGGCTATCTCATGCTGCCGCCGGACCCGTCGAGCCCGGTCCCCCTGCTGCTGATCGCCCTGGCGGTCGGACTGGTGGCAGGTGCCTTGCTTCCGCGCGCCGCGGTGCTGCGCTCACGCCCCCTGGGTCAGGCGGGCAGCGGCCTGGTGGCGGGCGCGATCGCCGGTCCCCTGGTGACGTACACCCGGTCGCTGGGCGCCCCCTGGGGGAAGACGGCCGTGTCCGCCGCCGTGGCGGTGGCGGCCGTCGGGCTGCTCTACGTGGTCTTCGCCCGCGTCATCGTGCGCCGCTGCTCCGACCGGCTGTCCTTCAGGGTCGGCGGCCCCATGGTCGCCGGGGTGATCGCAGCGGCCGTGTCGGTGTGCATCTGGCTCATCGGAGCGACCACCGGCTCGGTCGTGGACGATCAGACGGTGGCCCATATCCACGCCATTCTCCGCCAGGCACCGGACGGGTTTATCGGAGCCGCGATCGGAGGCGCAGCAGGCGGGGCCCTGCTGGAGATCGCCGGCATCCAGCTCGGGGCCTACCACCTCTGAGCAACGGGCCATCCGTCGCCCGCCGTACGCGCCCGTCCCTCAGCCGCCCAGCTCGACGATCGCGTCCATCTCCACGCCTGCCCCCTTGGGCAGTGAGGCCACGCCGATGGCGGCACGGGCCGGGTAGGGCTCGGCGAAGTATTCCGCCATCACCTCGTTCACCACGGGGAAGTGCGCCATGTCCCTCAGGTAGATGTTGAGCTTGGCCACGTCCGACAGGCCGCCGCCTGCCGCGCGCGCCACTGCCTGGAGGTTGTCGAAGACGCGTCGGATCTGCGCCTCGATGTCGCCCTCCACCAGCTGCATGGTCTCAGGCACCAGCGGGATCTGTCCGGACAGGTAGACGGTGGTGCCGCACTTGACCGCCTGGGAGTAAGTGCCGATCGCCTGGGGCGCCTGGTCGGTGCGGATGGTCTCTCGGGTCACGCTGGCTCTCCTGTTGTCGCACTATCCGGGGCCGCCCGGGACGGGCCCCATTGCCGGCAGGGCCGTACCCCAAGCCGTTGGACCTCGCCGCGCCAAGCGGCGCCTCCCGCCCGAGCGCCGCCCACCCCTGTCTGCTGTCTACTTGGGATCACCCCATGGCGCGGGCGATACGCATCACCCGCGGGAGGGCGCGCAGCCGGCGCATTATGGCTGCCAGATGCTTGCGGTCCCTGACATTGATCACGAAATCCAGGGTGGAGGAGAGCCCGTCGCGCTCGCCGATGGCGACGTGCTCGATGTTGGACCCCATCTCGGCTATCGCCGCCGCCACGGTGGCCAGAACGCCGCGCTGGTTGCCTACGGAGACCCGGATGGCGGTGGAGAACTCCGCCCCTGCCTCCTCCTCCCAGTGCACGTCCAGCCAGCTCTCGCCCTGGCGCGGGTACTCCCCCAGGTTCGGACAGCCCTGGCGATGCACCACCAGCCCGCGGCCACGGTGAAAGGTTCCGACGATCGCGTCGCCCGGGATGGGCCGGCAGCACTTGCCGAACCTGACCACCAGCCCCTCGGTGCCCTTGACCGCCAGCGGGGCAGGCGCCCGGTCGATCGGCCGGCGGGCCTCCCCGCCCTGATCCTCCCCCGCCAGGCGCCGGGCCACCAGCACGGCGGGACGGTTTCCGAGACCCACCTCCACCAGCAGGTCGTCCAGCCCCGCCAGGCCGAACCCGTCCAGGACGGTGCGGATGAGCTCAGGCTCCAGGTCGTCGGCGCGCATGCCGAGCTCATCCAGCTCCTTGTCCAGGAGGCGACGGCCGAGGTCGACCGCATCCTGGTGCTTGAGGTTCTTGAGGTAGGCCCGGATGTTGGCGCGCGCCTTGCCGGTCACCACGAAGTTCAGCCAGGAGGGATGGGGCGTTGCGCCCGGAGCGGTGATGATCTCCACGGTCTGACCGTTGTAGAGGCGGCTGCGCAGGGGGGCGAGCCGGCGGTCCACCCGGGCGGCCACGCAGGCGTTGCCGAGCTCGGAGTGCACCGCGTAGGCGAAGTCGATGACCGTGGCGCCCTTGGGCAGATCCATGATCTTGCCCCGCGGTGTGAACACGTAGACCTCGTCCGGGTAGAGGTCGATCTTGACGTGCTCGAGGAACTCCATGGAGTCTCCCGCGCCTTTCTGGATCTCCAGGAGGTTGGCCAGCCAGTCGGAGGCCCGGGCGTGGGCCGGACCCACCTGGTCTCCGGCGGCCTTGTACAGCCAGTGAGCGGCGATCCCCGCCTCGGCGATCTGGTGCATCTCGCGCGTGCGTATCTGGATCTCGATGGGCAGCCCGTGGGGACCGAAGAGGACGGTGTGCAGAGACTGGTAGCCGTTGGCCTTGGGAATGGCGATGTAGTCCTTGAAGCGCCCGGGCACCGGCTTGTAGAGGTTGTGCATGACGCCCAGGACGCGATAGCAGGTATCGACCCTGTCGACCACGATCCGGAAGCCGTAGAAGTCGACCACCTCGTTGAACGACAGCCGCTTCTCGCGCATCTTGCGGTAAAGGCTGAAGAGGTGTTTCTCCCGCCCCTGGATCTCGCCGTCCAGCCCCTCCTCGCGCAGGCGCTCGCGGATGGCGCGATCGATGTTGCCGACGACCTCCTTGCGGTGCCCCCGCACCCGGGCGATGGCCTCCTTGAGGAGGTGATACCGCCAGGGCCAGTGCGCGGCGAACCCGAGCTCCTCGAGCTCGAGGCGAACGCTGTTGATCCCCAGGCGCTGGGCCACCGGCGCGTATATCTCCAGGGTCTCCTTGGCGATGCGCCGGGCCTTCTCCGGGCGCATGACGCCGAGCGTGCGCATGTTGTGCAGCCGGTCGGCGAGCTTGATCATGATCACCCGCACGTCGCGGGCCATGGCCAGCATCATCTTCTGGAAGTTCGCCGCCTGCGCCTCGGCGTGGGACTTGAAGTCGATCTGGGTCAGCTTGCTGACCCCGTCCACCAGCTCGGCGATCTCCGCGTCGAAGACCTCGGCCAGCTGGGCCTTCGCGGTGGGGGTGTCCTCGATGACGTCGTGCAGAACGGCGGCCATCAGACACTTGTAGTCCATCCGCATCTCCGCGAGGATGCGGGCGACCGCAATGGGGTGGTAGATGTAGGGCTCGCCGGTCAGGCGCTTCTGCCCCTCGTGGGCCTCCGCGCCGAACAGGTAGGCGCGGTAGACCTCCCGCACCTGATCGGGGGGCAGGTAGCCCTCGAGGTAGGAGCAGAGGTCGCTGACCAGGAAGCGGGGCTTGTCTGCCCGGTCGGCGGGCGGCGGGACTTCCGGAACCGGAGTCTGCATGCCCGCCCGGCCCTCAGCCGATCACCCGGGGGCGCCGCCGGAGGCCCGGCGCGCGTGCGGGGCGGCAATGGCGGCCCGCGCCCCTGCGGGGGCCGCGCGAGCTGGTCAGACGCCGCTCATTGCTCGGGGTCATTCTCCGTATCCTGGGGCTGCTCGGCGGCAGGGGCTTCGGGCTGCTCGGCCTCTGCCTCTGCCTCGGCCTCCTCGAGCGCCGCCTCCTGCGCCATGGCCTCCGCCTCCTTGACCTCCTCCTGCTCGGCCATCACCTGCTCCGATATCAGGCCGTCGGCGATCTCGCGC
>JASFUT010000317.1:0-3983 GCA_050050175.1 Chromatiales bacterium | reverse complement strand
GCCCGGAATGCGGGAGCGGCCGCGGCGACGAGAGATGAGCACTGAGCAACCGGTCAACGAGGCACTGAGCGCAGACCTGCGAAAGGGCATGCTGTTCGCGCGCCTGGCACCCGAGCAGCTCCAGCGAGTGGCGGCGCGGGCCCGGCGCATGCGCCTGCAGGAGGGCCAGTCCCTGTTCGAGCAGGGTGACGCCGCCGAGCGCTTCTACCTGGTGCTGTCGGGGCACATCAAGCTGTTCCGGCTCTCGCCCGAGGGCAACGAGAAGGTCATCGAGGTGGTGAGCCCGGGAAGCACCTTTGCCGAGGCACTGATGTTTCTCGACCGGCCCCAGTTTCCCGTGTCGGCCGTCGCCCTCAGCGACGTCGGGCTGATCAGCATCGACGCCCGCGATTTCGCTGCCATGCTGCGTGGATCGGTGGAGACCTGCTTCCTGCTCCTCGGCGACATGAGCCAGCGGCTGCGCGGGCTGATCCGGGAGATCGACAACCTCAGCCTGCAGAGTGCCACTGCGCGTGTGGCCGGCTATCTGCTGAAGCGCGCCCCGGCGGGCGAGCACCACTTCGAGCTCGAGGTGCCGAAAGGGGTGGTGGCGTCGCGCCTGTCGGTGAAGCCCGAGACCTTCTCGCGCATCATCAAGAGCCTCAGCACCCGGGGGCTGCTCGTCATCAAGGGGAGCCGTGTGGAGGTCCTCGACAGGGACGGGCTGGAGCGGGTGGCGGATGTGAGCGCGCTCGACCCCGATGCCCTGGAGGACACCTTCCTGTACCCCTGTCCTCCCGCGGGCAAAGCCTGATCCGGGGGAGGGTCCCGGCGGTCAGTCGTCCACGGGCTGCACGGACGCGCCGATGCGCGCCCATCCCCCCTCGCGTATCCAGGCGACGAAGTCGGCCTGTTCCAGGGCGGGGCCCAGGAGAAACCCCTGGATCTGGTCGCAGTCGCGCTCGCGCAGGGCCTGGGCGACGGCATGGGTCTCTACCCCCTCGGCCACCGTCCTGAGCCCGAATCGGTGGGCCAGGTCGATGATCACCTCGACCAGGTCCGCGCTCGCCCTGTCCTCGAGCATGGTGGCGACGAACGACTGGTCGATCTTCACCTCGTCGACGGGGATGTCCTTGAAGTAGGCCAGGCAGGAATAGCCCGTGCCGAAGTCGTCGATGGATACCGACGCCCCCATCTCCTGGACCGCCCGGAGGTTGCGATAGGCCGTCTGGTCGGAGGCCAGCAGCGAGCGTTCCGTGATCTCGACCGTCAGGACGCTGCCTTTGGCGGACCAGATGTTCAACGCGCTCTTGACCAGGTCCGGAAAGTCCGGCTCCGAGACCAGCGAGGGGGGCACGTTGATGGCCACCGACAGACCGTCCCAGTCGTCGGGCCACTGCGTCGCCTCGCGCAATGCCCGGTTCAGGGACCAGGCAACCATCTTCTTGATGGCCCCGCTCTTCTCGGCGATGGGGATGAACACGTCCGGCCGCACCTCCCCCAGAGAGCGGCTGTTCCAGCGCATCAGCGCCTCCGCCCCGGCGGGCTTGCCGGTCCTGAGGTTGATCTTGGGCTGATAGCACAGCCGGAGCTCGTCCCGGGACAGGGCGTCCTCGAGCTCGATCTCTGCCAGCCAACCTTCGGGGACGATGTCCGGATCCCGGGACGGCGCGATCTCCACGCGGGTTCCCTTGCGTCGGGCGATGCGCAGCGCCTCTTCCGCGGCCTTGATCAGCGTTTCCCCGTGCGTCCCGTGGGTCGGGCAGGCGCTGATGCCCACGGTCACCCGGACGGGAACCGCCTTGCCCTCCACGATCATCGGCGTCTCGAGGGCACGGAGGATCTTGTAGCCGGCAAGGAGCGCGTGTCCGTCGTTCAGAATGTTGCGCAGCAGCAGCCCGTACCGGTTGTCCCCCAGGCGTGCGCTCAGATCCTTCGGCCGGGCGACCGTTTGCAAGGCCTGCCCCACGGCGACGAGGACTGCATCGCCGAGCCGGAATCCGTGCATCTGGTTGATCCGGGCGAAGCGGTCGATGTCGATGATCAGGATCGCAAACCGGCTGCCGTCGTCGTGGGAGCTGATGACCTGCCGCTGGACGCCTTCGAAGAACGTCTCCCGGTCGTTCATGTCCGTCAGTGGGTCACGCATGCTCGGGTATGCGAATGCTGTGTGGCGGGGACGCGTGGCTCTACGGATTGGGTCGCGCTGTCTGCGCGGCGCCTGCCCTGGGGGTCGTCGCCCGGCTCACAGGAACATCTCCTTCGGGTTGATCCCGTAGGCGTCGGGCGGGAGGCTCTGGCGAATCATCACGGGTGCCGCCGCGCCCCCGGAATTGACCTGGGCCAGGTCCAGAACGTGGAAGTCGTGCTTGGGCGTCTTGTCCTCGTCCAGGACGACCATTACCTTCGGGAGGAGGCGGCGCATGTCGTTGAGCTCGATGATGATCCCGACCTCTCCGGTGGTCAGCTCGACCACGGACCCCGTGGGATATACGCCGGTCGCCTGGATGAACTGCTCCACCAGCTCGGCCTGGTACAGGCGGCCCCGCTGCTCGTAGAGCTCGGACATCGCCTCGTGGGGCGGCATGGCCCGCCGGTAGCCCCGTACGCTGGTCATGGCGTCGTAGCTGTCGGCGATTGCGGCGATGCGCCCGAAGATGGGCACGTCACGTCCCCGCAGGCCTACGGGATAGCCGCTGCCGTCGTAGCGCTCGTGGTGGTGGCGTACCATCTGCATGACCCGGTCGGCGACCCCGGGGGTCGTGCGCAGGATGAGGACCCCCTGGTCCACGTGGCTGCGCAGCGCCTGCCACTCGTCGTCCGAGATCGCCCCCTGCTTCGACAGTAACTCGGGCGGCAGCCGGACCTTGCCGATGTCCAGGAGCATGCCTCCGAGCGCGAGCAGCTCCACGTCCGGTCGGATCAGGCCGAGGTGCCGTCCGAAGCTGGCGCACCACACCGACGTGCTGAGGGCATGGTGGTAGCTGTAGGTATCGGTCTTCTTCAGCTGGCTGAGCAGCAGGAACGCCGAGGGATTGCGCAGGATGCTGCCGACCATCGCCCGGACGCCTTCGATGAGCTTGGGGATGTCGAGGTCCTTGCCCGCCCGCAGATCGTCCATGACCTGGTTGATGCGCTGCGAGACGTCTTTCTCGACCACCTTGGCCCGCTGCAGCTCCTCTCCGACCGCCACAGTGGATTCGTACCGGCGCTTGCGCAGGGCGTCGATCTCGGACGCGGCGGTGAGGGCCTTCGGCGCCGGAGGCGTCTCCATGACCAGGTGCTGGAACGAGGGTGAGTCCCCCAGCTCCACATCGACGTAGACGTGGGCGCAGACCTTCTTCAGCCGGTCGATATCGCGCTGGGACTTGATGAAGACACCTTGGAGGGGGAAGGGGGTCTCGAGCCAGGGGCGGTCCAGGCGGGAGACGTACATGCCGGGCCTCAGGCCGGCAATCGTGATCTTGACCTCCTTTGTCTCCCCAGGCATGCGTGTACGACTCCGCCACGGGCCTCGAATGTCGGACGCCCGAGGAGCCCGGGAGCGGCGCCGTTCGCCCGGGACGGGCAGGAGCCCTCCGCCCCTGACGTGCCGCGCGCACCCGGGACGCTCTTGCGGACCCTCCACAGGCTAAGCTAGCCCGGGGCCGGTGGAGGGTCAACCCGTGATTGGGCACCCGGGAAGGGCGGCCGCGGAGTCCGCTCCGCCCCGCGGGTGCGGGGCACTCGCCGTTGTGCGCGCGCAGGGCCTGAGGCGTGGTACCGACGACTGGAGACGACCTCTACGGCCCAGCGGCATATCTCCGGGGCCTGGCCCCGACCGGCTTGCAGCTATGAGCCGGGTCGGGGGCCCCGGTCGGGTCCAGCGGACCGGGTGCCGGACGGGTCTGCCGCGGCCGCCTCAGGCGGCGTCTGCGCGGCGCGCTCGGTGCCGGGCACGGTCGCCTGCGCGCGCTCTTCGGGGCTCAGGAACATATCGACAAAGCCGGAGTAGTTGAAGGTCG
>JASFUT010000316.1:0-4013 GCA_050050175.1 Chromatiales bacterium | reverse complement strand
GAACAGGGCTCGGTGACGAACAAGGACGATTCGTGCCTTCATTCCTCATCGACCGCTGTGGCCACGGGCGGCGCGCGGGGTAGAATCGCAGGCGGCTTGGACTTCGTCGGGCAGAGGATCATAACGCACGCTGGAGGCGAGGCCGAAGCTCGCCATCGGGCGGCGTGACCATCTCTCGCCATCGAAGGCCGGGAACAGCAAGGCCGCGTAGGGCCAGGTGAGCAGGTCTCAGCGGACGGCGGTGGCGCGCCCGGTCTCTTGCCTCGGCTCAATGGGGCGGCCGCCAGACAAAAGCACTTGGGAGGAGGAGAACAAGAATGCTTGTTCGAAACGAAGCTGGATACTTTTCACCGGTTCCTATCCTGGCGTCCATTGCACTATTGTCGGTTGCTGCGGTATCGCACCAGGCACATGCATTCCCGCTGGAAACCGCTCTGGACTCCGGCCAGCTCACCGGTAATGGCCAATCAGCGAATTGGAATGGCCCGACCAGTAATATCTCGTCAGAAGTCGGTACGCAGGCCAGCTCGATCGACATCGAGATTATCTTTGCGGGCAACCAGTACCTGAGGATGATCGACTTCAGCTCCTTCCAGGTGGATCGGATAGGGATCTCGCTTGGAGGGTTTAGCACCAGTACGCCCCTGACCGAGTTCTGGGTCTCGTACCAGGTGGAGTTCACCGACGCCGATGGTAACCCCATCTCGACACCACCACTCACCAACAACCCCGTTTCGTCCAGCTTCCATCTGACCGTGCCTGGTACGGGGGTTGTTTTCGGGGGCAATACCTCCGGGCTTGTCGACTTTCTGTCTGCAGACGAGTTCGCGGATATATACGGCCTGCATTACGCGATCGATTTTTTTGGGGACAGCGGATTGACAAATCCGGTGACTGTCGATTTCCTGACCGGCTCCGCTTCCTTCGCGCCGAGGCTGTCGGCTGCCGACCCAATTCTGATCCGCGAGGCGCCGCAAACCTCTGTCCCTGAGCCGGCGACCACGCTCCTGTTCGCCGCAGGCTTGATGGGTATCGCAGGCTTCAGGAGAAGGCTCAGGGCTGCACCGGTCGGCTGAGAGCGCCTTCCTGCGGCTTTGCATCGACGGTCAGCGCAGCCGCGCTGAAGCGTACCCTGCGGGTTCGGGGTATCGGCAATGCCCGGGGCAGACCGGTCCTGCGTTGACCGTCGGCCGCTTTGCCGCGAGAGTCGTCCGGTTTGCCTGGAGGGAAATCGGCCTCGCTCCGGGGCGCAGCGGCCTCCAACTCCTGGAGGCCGTTCCTTCCCCGGATATGGACGCGTCCTTGCCGGCGGCATGCACGGAAAAGGGTTCGGTGACGAACAAGGACGATTCGTGCCTTCATTTGTCACCCACCCCTTTTGGCCTTTTGGCCGCGCTACTCCGCCGAGACACGCCGCCAGTACATCCCTGCAGGCTCCAGTGCGGCGGCCCTGCCGCAGAGGGTGTCGCCGCTCCGGCCCAGACACCCCGGGCGGCGGACTGGCTCATTCCACCGTTGCGGTAGCTGAGGCTCGGTGGCAATCAGGAATGCCTATTTCGGGATCTCATCCACTGAACTTCACCAGCCGAGTCACCTGTATGTCCGATATGAACACCACGCCGGAGTGCTCGTTGTAGAAGGGCGCGAAGCCTTCCAGTATGGGTTTCACCAGATCCTCGGGGACGGCGGCGATGATCATGATCAGCACGTCGTCCTCGTTGAACATGAGGTGGCCTTCGTGAAAGCCGTGGCTGCCCTTGCCTGAAAGGTTGCTGATGATGGTGTAGCCCTTCACGCCGGCCCGGTCGAGCAGGTCCGTGGCGAATCCCTGGTGCTCGCCACCGAGGATGATTTCCAGCTTCTTGAGCGGGCTGAAGTTTAGGTTCTTCATGATGCAATCGACGCCTCGAGGATAGGGTTATCGGTCACGGCGGGACTTGGTCTACCTTGCCACCGGCCGTTCTCATACAAGGAGACGGCTGTCGTCACGGGGTCGACCACGAGCAGTCGGACCCAGCCGTTGCGCACCAGTTGCTTTACGCTTGCCACGTTCTCCACGGCACGCGTCGCATGTTCGAGCGGCGCCTCGATCACGGTGATGAGGCGCAGCGGCTCATGGTAGGGCAGCCCGTTCTTGAGCACGGTCTGGGCCGGCAGCCCGGTGCGCAGGTCGCTGAGGTTGCCGGTCATGACGCCGAAGCGGCCGGCCACGTTGTGATAGACCTTGCTGCCGCTGCCGAAGCATTCGTTGTCCACGGTGGAGAAGTAATGCTCCATGTTGATCCACTGGCCGACCACCAGAGGTCCGGTGAGTATGTTCTCCAGCAGGCGCCGTTTTGGATCCAGGCGGTAATCGTACGAATGCAGGAAGGCCCTTCCGTCCAGTGACAGCCGCTGCGTCACTGGACGTCGGCCGATGATGAAGTAGGCGTTGCGTGAAAGCCCCCACTCTGGACGCACCTGGGACCAGTCCATGGCGTTGCGCCGCGCATGGCGATAGGCGTCCGCCGGATCGGGGCTGTCCCCATCCGGCCCGTCGGATGCGATCTGAAGGCTGGGCAGGCGCTCCCGGGCGCACAGCCGGGAGGCGGAGAGCAGGCCGTTGCGCAGTCGGTCGAGATAGACCACATGGGACGAAGGCATACGGTCCAGGTCGAACAGCTGCAGTTCGTCCGTAGTGGTGTCGTGCAGCGCGGGGACGAACCAGGCGTCGTCGGCAATGTCGATGCCCTGCTCGCGCAGCTTGGTGCGCACCTTGGCCTTGTTCGCCATCTGGGCGAGTGCACGGGCATTCACCAGGCCGTGATTGCCGCCGCAGGCACCGCAGTCCAGCGCCGACTCATAGGGGTTGTTCTCGGAAGTGCTGCCATGCCCCACCAGCAGCACGAATCGGGAAAAGTCCTCGGTCAGGCCGATCGCGCGCAATGCCTGGCTGACGAAACCGACCTGCTCCTCGAGGGTGAACCCGATACGTCCCAGCCGCTCCATCTGCAGCTGTGCAAAGGCGGGGTCGATCCGGTAGACGTCGCTCAGGCGTCGAATGAAGGCCTGTTCCCGATCGTCGTCCAGGTTGAGCGTGCGGACGAGCTCCGGGGCGCCGTGCTGCCTGCCCAGGGCGGCCTCGCGCAGCTCGCGCACCATGTCGTCGGTGATGCGCTCGGCCGCGAGGCCGTATTCCAGCTCCACGGCCTTGACGATCACCGCGCGCTGTACGGCTCGCACGATGGAATCGGCCTGCTCGCGGCTGAGCTTGTCCAACAACAGGTGGGTCGGAGGCTTCGGCTCGTGCAGTCGCTTTCGCCAACGGTTGTACGACTGCGGCATGAGGGTCTTCCCCACCATGTCCAGCCCGAACAGGAGTCCGATGGCCTCCACCGTGACGAAGGGGGTGAGCACGGATTCCTTGAGCTCGTGCAGGGCCTTCTCCAGCGCGGTGACGGCGGTCATGTCCTCCGGATGGGATACCGCCATTTCCATTACCAGATTCCTGGGCGTGAGCAGCACCGGGCAGAGATGGGATTCGCTGCCCTTTCCAAGCTCCATGAAGCTGATCGGCACACCGAAGAATCCGGCGATGCCGAAGGTCTGGTAGTCACCCACGCTTTCCAGATGACGGCGGATGCGCTCCGAGCGCGTATCGATGCAGAACAGCGCCTGGGCGAAGGGGCGTTTATCGCGCGGTGGCGGTGGAGCCAGGCTTATCCCTTGCAGCAGCCGCGTCATGGCCCGGGACTCCATGGCCTGCAACCAGGTCATGCCTTCCTGACGCTCGAAATCGCGCAAGCTATCCACCAGGCAGGCCAGGTCGTGAACGCTCAGTTGGAGGAGGGCGTCGGCTGCGCCGGCCTTCTGGGCCAGATCTCGCAGACGATCGGCCTGACAGCTGGCCTCGTGGGCGCGTTTCTGCGCGATGTATTCGGCAAAGACCTGTGCAATCCGTGAGGGGCGTCCCCGCGCCAGGGTCTCCTCCACCCGCTGGGCCAGCGCGGGCAACACCTTGCCGCTGTGCAGCT
>JASFUT010000315.1:0-4022 GCA_050050175.1 Chromatiales bacterium | reverse complement strand
CGGGGCCTGCGGGTCAGCGAGTCCCTGTTCGCCTTCCACGCGGAGAGCCCCCTGTCCCGGACCTGGGTCCCTCATCCGGCCAACCCCCTGGTGAGAGACTTCAGCCGGGCCCGCCCTGCAGGACGGGTCCAGCACGACGGGGAAGGGAGACTGCTGCGGCCGTCACAGGACTGTGTGCGCCGCTACGGCCATGGACTCAATCTCAGCGAGATCCTCGAGCTCTCCCCGACCCGTTACCGGGAGAGACCGGTCTGGCACCGAAGCGGCCCGGAGGCGGGCGGATGGCGGGCCATGCACCATATGGACTGGCGCGAGGGAATCATCGCCATGGACGCCCAGCGGCTGGTCTGCCTCCCCCCCGCGGGCCCCTGACGTCCACTACGCCGGATCCGGTATGCGGATCCGGCCCTCCAGGTATCCCACCGCCCTTCCGGCGATGGTCACCCGCGGGCCCGCCAGCCCGCCCAGGACCTCGCCGCCCCGACGTGACACCTGTCTCGCCGCCAGCCGGTCCCTGCCGAGGACACCCGCCCAGTACGGGATGAGCTGGGTGAATGCGGAGCCCGTGACCGGGTCCTCATCGAGGCCGAGCTTGGGTGCGAAGAACCGGCAGACGAAGTCGTGGGCCCGTCCCCTGGCGGTGATGGCCACACCCCGCAGGTCGAGCCGCCGCAGTGCCGCCATGTCCGGCTCCGCCTCCGCCACCTCGTCCTCGCTGCCCAAGACCACCAGGTAGTCGTCGGCCTTGAGGCACTGCTGCGGAGGGCTTGCGAACGCCGCCGACACCGCCTCCGGGACGGGGCAGGCCACAGGCGGACGGGCGGGAAAATCCATCTCCAGCCAGTCGCCCTCGCGCCGCACGGTCAGCGGCCCGCTCGCGGATCGAAACCGAAGCTCGCTTCCCGGATGGCCCAGGAGACCGAACAGGACGTGCGCGGCGGCCAGGGTCGCATGCCCGCAGAGTGGGACCTCCCGCACGGGCGTGAACCAGCGGATCCGATATCCGGCTCCCTCGGCCACGAAGAACGCCGTCTCGGAGAGATTGTTCTCCGCGGCGATCGACTGCATAACGCCGTCCGGGAGCCAGGCATCGAGGGGACAGACGGCCGCCGGATTACCTTCGAACGGCCGCTCCGCGAAGGCGTCGACCTGGTAGAGCTCAAGCTCCATAACTCTCTCCCGGGACAATCAAAGCCGGCAAGGCACCGAAGCGAGGATCCAAACGACCCGCCATCCGACGTCCACCGTGGCCGGCCGCCGCTACGCGATATGCCCCCGCGCAGTTGCAACGGGGCGTCGCGCCGCCCCTGCGCCCTCGCACCCGCGATACAAGGGTAGACTAACCTGCGGGCGCCCCCGCCGGGCGCGGCCAGGCGATCAAGGTGAAGGTATTCAGCTTCCGCAATCTGCGCATCCTGGTCCTGCTGTCGCTGCTGGCGCTGGCCGCGGTGCACACCAAGCAGCAGCGCCTCGCCTCTACCTCCTGGCTGGCCCCCGTCCAGCTGGTGGTGTACCCGATCGCCGGCGACGGCAGTGCGGCGACGCGTCGCTATATGGACGTCCTCGACGAGGACGACTTCAGCGCCATCGAGCGCTTCATGGACCGCGAGGCGGCGCGCTACCGCCTTATCGAGCCGCACCCGGTCGACGTGCGGCTGGGTCCGGAGATCGAGGCAATGCCACCCCCGCCCCCCTGGGAGGGGGGAATGGTCGAGACCATGCTATGGAGCCTGAGCCTGAGACTCTGGGCCTGGCGCCACGACCGGGTCGAGGACGACGCCCCCGAGGGCGCCCGCGTGCGCATGTACGTGATCTACCAGCAGGGCGACGAGCCCGGGGGGCTTCAGCACTCCCTCGGGCTGCGCAAGGGGCTGATCGGCGTGGTCCACGCCTATGCCCTGGCGGAGCAGACCCCGGAGAACAACCTGGTGATCGTCCACGAGTTGCTTCACACCCTTGGAGCGACGGACAAGTACGACGCGAGGGGGCAGCCGGTGTACCCGCGGGGCTATGCGGACCCGACGCGCAGTCCGCTCCACCCGCAGGAGCGGGCCGAGATCATGGCCGGGAAGATACCGGTCACCCCGGACCGGTGGCAGATGCCCGAGAGCCTGCACGAGTGCGTGGTCGGCAAGACCACCGCCAGGGAGATCGGCTGGCTGGACGAGGACCGCTGATCCCCCGTCCGCGACGGCCCGTGGAGGGCCGCCCGAGCCGGGCTTCCGAGAGCCTCCGTAGCGCTCTGCCTCCTCAATCTCACACCAATCACAGGGAGTATCCCGGACCGCTGTCTTATAGCTGACATGAGACGTCCTTAGGGTCAGGCGGCGCAGAAGAACCCAAGAACCGCTATCCGAGGGAGATCCGACCATGCGTTTTCTCGCACGACTTGCCGCCTGCGCCCTTGCGCTGGCTCTGACCACCACGCCGGCGGCCGCCGCCTTTGGTGACTTCTTCCGAGCCTTCTTCCGGGACCGTGCACTGCCGGCCGACTACTTCGAGCGTGTCGCCACCTTCCCCGTGTTCCTGAACACGGACATCGACAACGAGACGGTGGCCGAGATCGTGGCCGCCAGCGAGGACGGCTACACCCTGGTCTATACCGACAGTGCCCTGGAGGCCCTGGGCTTCGTGGACATCACCGATCCCGCCGATCCGCAGCCGGCCGGCGTTGTCTTCCTGGACGGCGAGCCCACCTCCGTGGCCGTTACGGGGGACTACGCGCTCGTCGGCGTGAACACGTCGCCGAGCTTCATCGCCCCCAGCGGCGAGCTGGTCGTCGTGCACATCCCCACGCAGTCCGTGGTGGCGACCCATCAACTCGGCGGCCAGCCTGACTCGGTGGCGGTGAGCTCGGACAAGCGCTATGCCGCGGTCGTCATCGAGAACGAGCGCGACGAGAACCTGGGCGACGGCGAGCCGCCCCAGGCCCCGAGCGGCTTTCTGGTCATCGTGGACCTGGTGGGGGCACCGGGCGACTGGGGCCTGAGACATGTGAGCCTCGACGGGGTGCCGGACCTGTTCCCGCAGGACGCCGAGCCCGAGTACGTCGACATCAACGAGTACAACATCGCTGCGGTCACGCTGCAGGAGAACAACCACATCGTCCTGGTGCACCTGCCAACGGGATTCATCATCAGGGACTTTCCCGCGGGCAGCGTCAACCTGAGCCAGGTGGACGATAACGAGAACGACTTCATCGAGCTCAATGCGTCCCTCAACGGCGTCCCCCGGGAGCCCGACGGCATCTCCTGGATCGCTCCGTTCACGATGGCGACTGCGGACGAGGGTGACCTGTTCGGCGGCAGCCGGGGCATCACCTTCTTCAGCTGGTGGGGAGCGCCCACCTACAGCTCGGGCAACGACCTGGAGCACGCGGTGGTGCGCCTGGGCCACTACCCCGAGGACCGCTCGGAGAACAAGGGTAACGAGTCCGAGAACGCGGAGTTCGGCAGGTTCGGCGAGGACCGCCTTCTGTTCGTCGCATCGGAGCGATCGAGCGTGATCTTCGTCTACGACCTCGGAGGGCTGTTCGGCACGCCACGCCTGGTCCAGGTGCTGCCCGCGGCGCTGGGACCCGAGGGCGTGCTCGCCGTTCCCGGACGCGACCTGGTCATCGCCGCCAGCGAGGAGGACAGCCGCGACGACGGTTTCCGCGGGTCGCTGAACATCTACCAGCGCACCGGCAACAGGACCTACCCGACGGTCGAGTCCGCGGACCGCGCCGACGGGACGCCGATTCCCTGGGGCGCCCTCTCGGGCCTTGCGGTGGATCCCTCGGAGGCCGGCACCGTCTATACGATCCATGACAGCTTCTACAGCCACAGCCGCATCTATCGGATGGATGTGGGCCCGAGACCGGCGGTGATCACGGGCGAGATCGTCCTCATGGACCGCCTCGGGGCACTCGCCGCCGTCGAGCCGGGCCTCGTCAACGCCGACGGCACCGTGAACCTGGACCAGGAGGGCGTCGCCACCCGCGCCGACGGCGGGTTCTGGGTCGCCTCGGAGGGCGCAGGCAC
>JASFUT010000314.1:0-4031 GCA_050050175.1 Chromatiales bacterium | reverse complement strand
CCTCGGGCATCGGGCCGATGCCGAGCTGATAGCGCGCGAGCGCGAGGTTGTGCAGAGCGTCGTCGTGATCGGGATCGCGCTCCAACACTCCCTCGTAGGCCTCGGCTGCCTTGTCGTACTTGCCGAGCTGGAATTGGGAATTACCGAGGTTGTAGCGTGCGTCGGTGGCGACATCATCCCGCTCGACTGAGTCGAAGGCACGGGCCGCTGCCTCGTAGCGCCCGGCCTTGTAAAGCGCGACCCCCCGACGATACGGGTCCTCGAATCGTTCGGCAGCAGCGGCGTATTGGCCCTGCTCGAACAGCTCGACGGCTTGCTGTTCGGCGGTCTGGAACAGGCTGGCCTGCGCGCCGGGCGCTATCAGCCCGAGCCCGCAGATCGCGGCCAGCAGGACCCGCGCCTTCGACCAGATGCGCACCGTCATCGGGAGATCCTTTCGTTCCGTCGGTACCAGAGGAGCATCATTACCAACATGGCGGCCACCAGCAGGTGGTATCGCTCGTTCCAGATACGGTAGGCCCGCTCCTCGAGCGCCTGCGGTGGTCCGTCCTGGGTCAGCCTGTCGAGCACGGCGCGGGTATCGTCGTCGAGGAAATCCGCTCTATGGTAGCCGCCGCCCCCTTGCTCGGCGACGCGATGAAGCAGCTCCTCGTTCAGGCGCGAGACCACCGGCTTTCCACCCTCCTGGATCCATCCTCCGCCCTTGGCCGGCACGTAGCCGCCCTGGCTGGTGCCGACACCGAGCACGTGCAGGCGGATGTCCTGCTCACGCAGCTCCCGGGCCTGATCCTCCAGGCCGGGCGCAGCAAAATCGCCGTCGGTTACCAGCAGCAACGCGTAGCTTCCATTTGCCGGTTGTCCGGCCAACAGGCGGCGGGCCCGCTCGAGCGCAATCTCGATCCGGCTTCCCTGGAACTGCACCAGCTCGGTGGACAAGGTCGGCAGCAGGTGTCGCAACGTGCTCGCGTCCTCAGTGATGGGGGAGACCACGTGAGCGACCGAGGCGAAGCCGATCAGCCCCACGCGTATCCCCTCGTTGGCCACCAGCAGGTCCTCGATCTCCTGACGGGCGCGCGCCAGGCGCGACGGTTTGACGTCGGTGACCTCCATGGAACGCGACAGGTCCATGAGCACGACCAGGTTGGTCCCCGGCTGATAGAGTTGCACGCTGGTGTAGTCCCAGCGCGGCCCCGCCATGGCCAGAACACCGAGGGCCCAGAGCAGCGACCAGAGCATGATGCGGCGTCTCGCCCGGGTCGGTGCAACCCCCCCGAGCAGCAGATGGGGCAGCAGGTGTGCATCGGCATAGCGCGCCAGACGCTCTTCGTGCTTGCGGACCCGTCGCGACTGGGGCAACCACCACAGCAGCGGAGGCACCAGCAGGGCCCACAGCCACCAGGGCTGCGCGAAGTGGAAGGCACCCTCGCCACTCATGGTGCTTCGGCTCCGCGTGTCGAGCCCGTGACGCCTTGCCGCAACGAGAGGGCGGCGATCACAAGCAATGTCAGCATGGCCAGTCCCAGCGGCCAGCGATACAGGGGCTGGGGGACCATGACGCTGCGCACTTCGACCTCGGATTTCTCCAGGGCATCGATCCGGGCGTAGATCTCCTCCAGGGCATGCGCATCGGTCGCGCGGAAATAGGCGCCCCCGGTCAGGCCGGCGATCTCCTGCAGGAGCTCCTCGTCGAGCTCCATCTTGGTCATCTTGAGGCGGCCGTCCTCGAGCAACGGCACCTCGCCCTTGCTGCCCACACCGACGGTGTAGATGCGCACCTGGTAGTGGCGCGCCAGACGCGCCGCCTCGCGCGGAGGCAGGCTGCCGGCGGTGTTCTCGCCGTCGGTGAGCAGGATCAGGACACGGGAGCCCTCGGGGCGGTCCCGTAGCTTCTTGATCGCCAGGCCGATTGCATCGCCGATGGCGGTGGCATCGCCCGCCATGCGCGGAACGGTGGCATCCAGGAGCGTGCGCACCGCCTCTCCGTCCAGGGTCAGGGGGGCTTGCAGATAGGCGGCGTCGCCGAAGACGATCAGGCCGATGCGATCACCGCCGCGCTGGGCGATGAACCGGCTCATCACGCCCTTGACGACGGCGAGGCGGTTGAAACGGGTGCCGTCGACGGTGAAGTCCAGCGCCTCCATGGAGCGGGAGGTGTCCACTGCCAGCATCAGGTCGTAGCCGGGGCTCACCACCTCGGTGTGTGACTCCAGCCATTGCGGGCGCATGAGCGTCAGCACCAGCAGCCCCCAGAGCAGTGCCATGAGCAGGTTTTGAAGCAGCGGCGAGGGGACACCCACGGGGGTGGCCTTTTGGAAAGTCTGACCGAGTCGTCCGACCAGGGGATGCAGCAGAACCGGGGCGCCGTCCGTGTTCGGCGCCGGCGGGGCGGCAGGCGCGGGCAGGAACCGGCGCAGCAGCCACGGCAGGGGCAGGAGCAGGGCCAGCCAGGGCCAGGCGAACTCAAACACGGCCGCCGCTCCTGGCCGGACGCAGACGAAGCGGGCGCCAGGATCGACCGGCGACGGGCCGAGGGACCGTCGGCTCGGCCGTCCAGGCCAAAATGGCATCGAGGAGCCGCATGACCTGGCGGCGTTCCACTCGGGTCCCCGGCGGGGCATACAGCGCATCGATCAGGATACGGCCCTCGCGCCGCCACTCGAAGCCGCGTGGGTCGTTGGCCTGCAGCCAGGCGAGCCAGTCCTCGCCGATCAGGCCGGCACAGGCGCGGCGTCCGAAGCGGGCCATGGCGATGCGACGCACGAGCTCGGCGGTCTCGCCCAGCGCCTCGCGCGCATCACCGCGTTGGACGCCGCGGCGCAGGCGGCGCAGCTCGGCGCGGGCCTCATCGCGCCAGTTCCGCCGCACGCGGCGCAGCCACCAGCGCAGCAGCAGGGCCAGGGCGAAGGTGAGCAGCAGAGCCGCCAGCAGGTACCACCAGCCCGGGGCAACGGGCCACCACGGCACGGAATCCAGGCCTCGAATGTCACGCAGATACTGGGTCGGATCCATGATCTTGCTCGCTAATCCGCGGCGGCGGACGGGCCTTTGATCGCGCTCTTGCGACGGGACGCCATCAACGCAGCCCTCGCAGGCGCTGGCGCAGACCGTCCATCAGGACCTGATGGATGTCCTGGTCGGTGGGCACGGGGATGATCGCGATGCCCAGCCGCGAGCCGATCTGCAGCAACGACTGGCGGTTGCGCTCCCAGGTCTCGCGGTACTGGCGTCGCCCCTCCTCGCTGTCGGTGTTGACCTCGATCCGTGCCCCGCCCGGGGTCTCGAACACCACCCGGCCGATCTCGGGTATCTCCCGGTCGGCGGGATCGTCGACGGGCAGCAGGACGAGCTCGTGGCGTTGGGCGAGCCGCCCGAGCGCCTTGTGCAGGCTGGCGGGGTCCCGGTTGAGGTCGGCGATGACGAACAGCAGGGCACCGGTAGGTGCCATGCGCTGGAGCTTGTCCAGGGTCTCGGCCAGCGGATCACCGCCGGATTCGGCCACCTCGACCGGCTCGGTGAGGGCACGCAGCAGACGCCACAGCGATTGGCGCGAACGGCTGGGGCGAAAGTAGCGATGACCACGGTACGGCGCCCCGAAGAGCAGGCCGCCGACCCGGTCCTGGTTCCCCGATGCCGACCAGCCCAGCAGGGCGGCGGCGCGCGAGGCCTGCACGGACTTGAAGGTGCCGCGGGTGCCGAACTGCATATGGGGACCGCAGTCCACGCTCAGGATCACGGGGCGCTCCCGCTCCTCGCGAAACACCTTCAGGTGCGCACTGCCCGTTCGGGCGGTGACGCGCCAGTCCATGTTGCGGATGTCGTCGCCCTCGCGGTACTCGCGGGTCTCCTCGTAATCCATGCCCTGGCCGCGGAACACCGATGCGTACAGTCCGGCAAGGGCGGAGTTCACCCGGTGATGGGCGGCCAGCCCCAGTGCATGGGCACCGTGGCGCAGCTCGAGCAGATCGTCGAGTTGAGGTGTCAGGGCCATCGGTTACCGGTGCCGGGTGGGGGCATCGGCCCGCGCCGTGCGG
>JASFUT010000313.1:0-4050 GCA_050050175.1 Chromatiales bacterium | reverse complement strand
TCATGGTGCCGAAGCTGACCTGCGCGGGCCTGCCGCGGCCCTGCGGCACCGCGGCCTCGCACTCGACCGTCAGCATGCCCACGGTCGCGCCGACGGGCCCGTTGTCATCGGACACGTCGGTGAGACGGACCGCGACGTTCGTGGTGAACACCTCGCCCGTCAGCGGGTCGACGGCCGCGGGATCGCCGCAATAAGCCTCCACGTCGACGCTGAGCTTCGGGCCCCGGGCGTCGGCCGCCGTGGCGAAGCCGGCTACGATCGCGAAAGTGCTCGCCACGGCTAGGATCTTCGGGTTCCTGGTGCTGCTGACTCGGTACTTCATATGATCTACTCCTGCAAAACGGCTGCTGTCTCGAGGCGACACTCGGCCGGGGCATGGGCGATCGGGATCGGCACCGTTGCCGACTTCCCTGCTCCAGCCCGCCGTTGCGCCCCGTGCTGGTGCACTGAAAGGTTCCGGATAGTCCTTTACAACTCGACCCCGGGACCGCCCTTCTTGGTGCTGCAGGTCAAACCCGCACCGAGCCGGCCCAGCGAACGACTGCGTCCTTACCTGACTGCCGATTCTACGCACAGTGCTGGTACGCGGTAACGCCCAAGAGTACAGGAGGCCGCTGGTCGAAAGACCAGGCACGGACTGGTCGAAAGTACAGGCTCACCCGTTCGCAGCACCCGCCCCGGCCGGGCCAGGAGGCCGATGGTTGGTCGGCCGTAGGCCTGCTAGGGTTAATGCCTGTGCGGGCGGGATCTTCGCATGCCCTCGCGCGATCGCCTGACGTTGGGCAGCCGTCAGGGGCGCCGGCCGCGCAGAGCGCGCTGCCGTGCCCGAGGGGACGAAGGGCCGGGAGGCCCGCAGAGGGTTCCGTCATACGAACAAGACCGAGGAGCTTACGTCATGTCCGGACCGTTTCTCGTCCTGCTTCTCATCCTGGCCATCGCCTTCATCATTTTCGCGACGGCGCGCGTCAGGATGCACCCCTTCCTGGTGCTGCTGGTCACGGCCTACGGCTTCGGCCTCCTGGGGGGCCTGCCTGCGGCCGACACGGTCAAGGCGATCACCGGCGGGTTCGGCGGCACCATCGGCTACATCGGCATCGTCATCGCCGCCGGCACGATCATCGGGTTCATCCTCGAGAAGAGCGGCGGGGCCTGGGTGATGGCCACCACCGTCATCCGCTGGGTGGGCGAGGCCCGGTCCGCGTTGGCGATGAGCATCACCGGGGCCATCGTCTCCATCCCGGTGTTCTGCGACTCCGGCTTCGTCATCCTCTCCTCCCTGGCCCGCTCCCTGGCCGTGAAGGCGAAGCAGTCCATGGCCCTGTACGCGGTGGCGCTCAGCCTCGGTCTGTACGCCACGCACGTGTTCGTGCCGCCCACACCCGGGCCGATCGCCGCAGCCGGCACCCTGAAGGCGGACATCGGCATGGTCATGCTCCTGGGCCTGGTGGTGACCATTCCCGTGGTGATCGTCAGCTATCTGTTCGCGAGCTTCATGGGACGGCGCATCTACATCGATCCCGAGCGGGGGGAGCAGGTGGAGACCCACATGGAGCAGTCGGCCCGGGAGCACGAGCGAGAGCTTCCCAGCCCCTTGATGGCCTTTGCCCCCATCGTCGTGCCCATCGTCCTGATCGCCCTGGGGTCAGTGGCCCAGTTCCCCGCCCGGCCGCTCGGCGACGGCTTGGTGGCCGGCGTCCTCACGTTCCTGGGGAATCCCAACACCGCACTCCTGCTCGGCGTGTTCCTGGCCTTTCTGACCGTGCGGGAGCGGGGGCCGAAGGTGTACGGCGAATGGGTGGGCGCGGGCCTGGTCAACGCGGGGACCATCATCCTCATTACCGGGGCCGGCGGCGCCCTCGGGGGCGTGCTGAAGGCCACGCCCATCGGCGACTACCTGGGCCGGATACTGGCCGACTGGAACATCGGCATCTTCCTGCCCTTCCTCATCGCCGCGGCGCTGAAGACCGCGCAAGGCTCGTCCACCGTGGCGATCATCACCACCGCGTCCATCGTGGTGCCGCTCCTGGGGACCATGGGCCTCGACACCGGGATGGGGCCCGTGCTCGTGACGCTGGCGATCGGTGCCGGGGCGATGACCGTCTCCCACGCCAACGACAGCTACTTCTGGGTGGTCAGTCAGCTCTCGGGGATGGAGGTGGCCCAGGCCTACAAGCTCCAGACCCTGGGCACGGCCGTTGCCGGGATCACGGGCATCGCCAGCGTCTTCGTGCTGAGCCTCTTCCTCTGAGCCGCGTCCACACGCCCAGCCGCCGATGGCCGGTCCGGCCCTGAGCCCAGCAGAGATCCAGAGCCTGCGCGATCGGGCCAGGGCCCTGTTCATGGCAGGCGTAGAAGCGGCCGATCCGCGCCTGGGTGTGGAGCGGGTGCTGCGGGCAAGGGGGGGGCGTCTGGAGATCCTGCCGGAGCCCGACGCCGAGGGGTCGGCGGGGCGCTCCGAGCCCTGGCGGCGGGTGCATCTGGTGGCCTTCGGCAAGGCGGCCTGTGCCATGGCCGGGGCGGCCCGGGCGACGATCCCGGAAGAGATCCTGGGCGGGGAAGGCATCGCGGTCACGAACTACGAGAATCTCGCCGAGCTCCCGGGCGTCCGGGTCATCGGAGCCGGCCATCCGCTGCCCGACGAGGCGGGCCTGCGGGGCGCCCGGGCGATCGCCGCGCGCGTCGAAGAGGCCTCGGCCGATGATCTGGTGCTGGTGCTGATCAGCGGCGGAGGCTCCGCGCTGGTCCCCTGTCCGCCGGACTCGATCCCGCTCGAGGACAAGATCGCCACCACGCGGCTGCTGCTCGGCTGCGGCGCCGACATCAACCGTATCAACTGCGTGCGCAAGCACCTCTCGGTGCTGAAGGGCGGGGGGCTGGCCCGGCTGGCGGCGCCGGCGGCCCTGCACGCGCTGATCCTCTCCGACGTGCTGGGCGACGACCTGAGCGCCATCGCCAGCGGACCCACCGTGCCGGATCCCACCACCTACGCGGAGGCGGTCCGGGTGCTCGAGGACGGCGGCGTGTGGGACCGGGTCCCGACTGCGGTCCGAGCCCATTTGGACAAGGGCTGCGCGGGAGCGGTGCCGGAGACCCCCAAGCCCGGCGATCCGCTGTTTGCCCGGGTGGGCAATACCCTGACCGGCGGCAACCGCCTCAGTCTGGAGGCCGTCAGGACCGCCGCCGAAGCTGCCGGACGGTCGGTTGAGGTCTACAGCACGGCGCTCTGCGGCGAGGCCCGCGAGGCGGCGGGAAAGCTCGTCGCGGCGGCCGCCGTCCGGCTGCGCAACGGCCGGTCCACTGTCCTGGTCGCCGGCGGCGAGACCACCGTCACCCTGCACGGCTCCGGGCGGGGCGGGCGCAACCAGGAGCTGGCCCTGGCCTTCGCCCTGGAGGCGGAACGATCCGGCCTGCCCCCGCGCTGGGTGTGCCTGAGCGGCGGCACCGACGGCCTGGACGGACCCACGGACGCCGCGGGCGGTCTGGTCGATCCCGGGACCCTGGGACGGGTGCGCGGGGCCGGCGGAGACCCGGCGGCGCTTCTGGAGAGCAACGACTCCCACCGGGCGCTCGGGCTTGCGGGCGACCTGTTGCGCACCGGGCCCACGGGCACCAACGTGGCGGACCTGCAGGTACTGCTGCTCGCCTAGCGGGGGTATCGGGCACGGCGCCGGCGCGACAGCCCCCCGCCCACACGGAAAGGGGCCGGGCGAGGGGGGCGGAACACGGCGGCCGTCGATTCTCTCGATCCCCCATGCCGGGGTTCTCCGGGACGCAGCGGACGCAAGGGGGCCTCCGCCGACGGGACCCTGGCCCGCCACGGCACCTGCCTTGAGAGCGTCGTCGAGCGCCCCGTCCTGGCCTCCAGCGTATTCGTCGTGGTCACGTCATCGTAATGAGCTCCGAGAAGGCGACGAAGGCTGCGGCCTCCGGGGGAGCGTTGGACGATGCACCGCGCGGCGTTCCCGCGAGCCGCACTCCGGGCCGGCGTCTCGGCTGAATCCCAGTCTTCTCGGCGAATGCGGCCTGACCGACGGCCGCTTCGGCCAGGGG
>JASFUT010000312.1:0-4065 GCA_050050175.1 Chromatiales bacterium | reverse complement strand
CCGAGGCGGCGGCTGTGCGTCAACGCCAGGCTGAGGCACTCGCGCCGATCCGCCTCCGACAACCGGTCCTCCTTCATCACCAGGGTCTCCAGATAGCCCTGCAGCGAGGCCAGCGGCGTGCGCAGGTCGTGGGAGACGTTGGCCACCATCTCCCGGCGCGAGGCGTCGGACTGGTGGAGCTGCCGGACCTGGTCGATGATGCGGTGCGACATCTGCTCAAAAGTCAGCCCCAGGCGGTCGATCTCGTCGCCCCGGGCGTCGCGCCGCCAGCGGGGAAGGGTCACGGGCTCGCGGAAGTCGCTGCGCTTGAAGCCGTCCATGACCCGGTGGAGCCGCACCAGGCGCGCGGTGAGCCGCCTGAGCCCCAGCATGCCCACCACCAGGGCGAGGACCAGGGCCAGCGCGGCGGTGGCCATGCTCAGGCGCACAACGTAGCTGCCCTCGAGCATCCGGGCCACCGAGTCGTAGGCCTCGCCCCCGAGCACGACGTACAGGTAGCCCTGCAGGCGGCCCTGGTCGAAGACCGGCGCCGCGGAGAACACCTTGCGGCGGCCGCGCTGACGCGGGTCGTCGCCCAGGATTGGCAGCCGGGCCTCTTCGCCGAGGAAGCGTCTGACCGGCCCCAGGTCGATGCGCTCGAGCTCCACCTCCCCCGGCGGGGCGGAGTAGGCACGGATGCGACCCCCGGGATCCACGAGGTAGACCTCGATGGCGGGGTTGACCACCATCAGGGTGTGGAAGGTCGACTCGAGGGCCTCGCGATTGACCTCACCTCCACGCATCAGCCAGTCCTCGTGCACGAGGTTCGCCGCCAGGGACTGGTTGAGCCGTTGGGTGATCTCCTGAAAGAGCGCGTGCGTCGTCCAGGCCGTGAAGGCGACGTAGGCCAGGCCCAGGGCGAGAAGCATCGCCATCAGGGCCAGCACCAGCTTGGCGGTCAGGGTGCGCGCCAAGGGGTCCGCTCCGGCCCCGTCAGCCCCGCCCGCCGGGCGGGGCCCCGCGCCCCGGGGTCTCAGCGCAGCGCGTCATTGAACTTGTAGCCCACGCCCCAGACCGTGAGGATGTACTCCGGTTTGGCGCTGTTGCGCTCGATCTTGCGCCGGAGCCGGTTGATGTGGGAGTTGACCGTGTGCTCGTAGCCGCCGCGGCCGTAGCCCCAGACGCTGTCGAGCAGCTGGGCGCGGGTGTAGACCCGACCGGGTTGGGCGGCGAAGTGCGCGAGCAGATCGAACTCCCTGGCCGTGAGGTCCACTTCCCGGTTGTCGATCAGCACGCGGCGCTTCTCCGCCTCGATGGTCATCCGGTCGAAGCGCACGGACGCCGACGCACTGCGCCCGGCGGCGAGCGCCTCCACCCGCCGCAAGATGGCCTTCACCCGGGCCAGCAGCTCGCGGATGCTGAACGGCTTGGTCAGGTAGTCGTCCGCCCCCAGCTCCAGCCCGAGCACCCGGTCGATCTCCGAGGACCTGGCCGTGAGCATCAGCACGGGCGTGTAGCCCGGGCCCGAGCGCAGCCGGCGGCAGAGCTCCAGCCCGTCCAAGCCGGGCAGGATCAGGTCGAGGACGATCAGATCGTAGGCGCCGCTGCGGGCCTCCTCGAGCCCCCTGCAACCATCGGCGACCACGCGCACCTCGCACTCCAGGTCGCGCAGGTGCAGAGCGACCAGCCTGGCGATGTCCTCGTTGTCTTCGATGACCAGTATCCGGCGCGGCATCGCCTCAGATCTCCCAGCCCTCCCGGGGGCTGCTCGCGAGCCGGGGCCCGGACTCCAATGGCGGCCCGAGCCGCCTTGACCTGCCTGTAGCGACCGCGGCGGGAGCTCGGATATTTCACCTACGGAGCGGCCGGGACGCGAGGTGCGCGGTGAAGGATGGGAGTCGGCGATGCCGAAGCCTGCCGCGTTAGCGCGCAGGAAGCTTGCCGGGGCCTCACGCACGGGTGTTTTGCCCGATCGGCTCGATCTGCGCCAAGAGCCCGATCGTACGGCGGCTCGGGTGTGGAGCACGGGTACTTTCCTGCGGGGTTGGTTTGCCGGCACGCCGGCATCGCCGCCGGTCCGGCCGGCGCCAGGCGGCTGTCAGTCGGCATCGCCACGAGCGGGGAGCGTCCAGGAAGCAAGCAGCCGCTGAGATGCGGGGGCTGCACGGGGGTCTTCCGGGGCTCGACCGTTCCGGGATGGGGCGGGCACCCTCCGGGCGGGGGGATGAAGGAGGGGCCGTATCGCGGTGGGATGCCGCTTGTTCCTGGCTCGGGCTGGCCTGGCTTCCGCCAGCCGCCTCGAGGCCCTCGCCGGCATCCAACCCGGTCGTCCGGAAAGGGAGCGGCCGCGCCCGAGGTGCGGGCCCGGCCGCCCGGGAGGCCTCAACGGGCTGCGATTCCCTGGGCCCCGCTCAGCGGGAGTCCCGGGGCGTCACCGAGATGCGTAAGCCCTCCATCGGGCCCGACCGCGAACATGCCCACGGTCCCTGTCCCGGCGTTGGCGGTATAGAGGTAGCGCCCGCTCCGCGGCGTGGCGGCATCGATCGGCAGCGCGCCGGGCAGATCGGCGGCCACCGCCTCCAGGAGCGTCAGCTCCGCGTCGCTCCGCACGCCGTAGCTGCTAAGGGTGCTGCTGCCGGTGTTGGCCGTAAAGGCGAACCGGCCCCGGTTTCCGGCGATCCAGCATGTGGCTGCCTGGCCGTTGGGAACGGCAGAGCTGACCACGGTCAGGCTGCCGTCGTCGCTGACCGCATAGGAGGAGACGGAGCCCGCCGCCTCGCTGACCACCAGACGCCCGCGGTGGTTGAACACGAAGCCGAACGGCACAGCCCCTTCGGACTGGGTGATCACGGGTGCGGCGCTCGGCAGACCCTCGCTGTTCAGGGGAAAGACGTCGAGCCGATGGGTGGCCTTCTCGGTGACCACCAGCGCGGAGCCGTCCGGGGTGAAGCCCACCTGGGCCGGGTCCGTATTGTCCTCGCTGAGGAAGCGTGTGGATCCGCTCAGCGGAATCAGCTGACCATCGGGCGACAGGATGAACCCCGCTACGACGTCTGCGCCGCCGAGCCGTCCGCCCGCGTTGAGTACGTAGACCCGATCGCCGTGAATGCTCACACTCACGGGCAGCGTACCGCCCGAGTCCGTGACGTCGGTGAGCGTCAGACCCTCCGAGCGGTTGCGGAAGACCGAGATCTGGTCGCTGCCCGCGTTCACGGCAAGAAGCCAGCGGTGGTCGGGGCTCAGGACCAGGGAGCCCTGGGATCTCAGCGGATCCACGGGGACCCCGCCTACGAAGCCCAGACCTCCGGTCTCGTAGGCCTCAGGGCTGCCCAGGGTGCCGTCCACGAGACGGGGGTATGCAAGGACCGCGTTGCCGGCCTCGGCGTTGGTCATGGCGTAGACCACGCCGGGGGCCCCATTGGGCCCGGGTCCGGCGATGGCCGGGCCAACGGTGAAGATAAGCAGTGTCAGGGCGAGAAGAAATCTTCGGTGCATCGTGCATCTCCATCTGAAGAAGTTCGGCTGGCTTTGTACTCGCGCGGGCGGGCGGGGGCCCCCTGATCGGCGCGCTCCCGGCCGAACCACACAGGGTCCGGCGGCGGGTGGGTGGGTCGTAACGGGCGGGCGGGAACATGAGGCACATCCGGTCATGGGCGAGCATCTGGCTTGAGCCTAACGACCGGATCTCCTGCGCCCGTCACAGACAAGTCACATTTCGGTCCAGCGGATGGAAAGCGGTCGTGCAGGGGAATGACGGCGGCCGAGGCATGAGCGAGGGGCGGCTTCCAGGCTTAGGCTGGAGAAAAGGGAGCGGAAGCCTGCGAAACCTGCTCGAGCCCCTCAGGTTTAAGCGGATCCGTCCTTCGCCCTTGGAGAGCCCCCGAGCGAGTCAGCCGGGACGGGCGGGGGCCGGTCTGCGGGACCGGCGAACCCGCCGCGCGCGGTCCGCTCAGGCCCTGACCCGCTTCCGACACCTGCTCATCTCCGCGATCGGTTGACGGGCACCGAGATCGGCCTGTTCTCTGTTGGGGCCTCTGGGAGTAGAGCCGCTGGGGGCGAGCCGGATGCCGGGCCCGAATCTGAGAT
>JASFUT010000311.1:0-4069 GCA_050050175.1 Chromatiales bacterium | reverse complement strand
CTGCAACCGGGACATCAAGTTCCGGGCCTTTCTGGACTATGCGCTGGACAGGGGCGCAGACTTCATCGCCACGGGCCACTATGCCAGGGTCAGACAGTCCGACGGGATCTGCCACCTGCTTCGCGCCCACGACCAGGACAAGGACCAGACCTATTTCCTCTACCTTCTGGACCAGGGCCAGCTGGGGAGAAGTCTGTTTCCCCTGGGCGGCCTCACCAAGGAGCGGGTCCGGGAGCTGGCACGCGGCGCCGGACTCCCCAACTACCGCAAGAAAGACAGCACCGGCATCTGCTTCATCGGCGAGCGGCGCTTCTCCGATTTCCTTCGCCGGTACCTCCCGGCGCGGCCCGGGCCCATGGTCAGCGAGGACGGCGAGATCCTGGGGGAGCACCAGGGGCTGATGTACTACACCCTCGGCCAGCGCAAGGGTCTCGGCCTCGGCGGGCGGGCCGGCGCCGGAGAGGCGCCCTGGTTCGTGGTGGCGAAGGACCTGGAGGCCAATCGGCTCGTGGTCGCCCAGGGCGGGACCCATCCCCTGCTGATGTCGGCCGCCCTCACCGCGGCACAGCTGCACTGGATCGCCGAACCCCCGATGCCGGACGGTGAGACGCTGCACTGTGCGGCACGCATCCGCCACCGCCAGCCCTTGCAGGCCTGCCGTGCCCGGCTGTCAGGTCCCGCGCAGCTCCGGGTTGAGTTCAACCGCCCGCAGCGGGCCGTCACGCCGGGACAGTCGGTGGTCCTCTACCAAGGCGACGAGTGTCTCGGCGGCGGCATCATAGAGCAGGCGGGGCGACCGGGGGCGCACCCGTGAGGACGGATCGCGACCGAGCCATCGCCCTTTCGGGGCTCTTTCAGGCCGCCTGGCTGGTCGAGGCGATCGCCCGTCGCGGGACAGCGGACAACGCGGCCGTGGAGGCCAGCCTCCGCAGCCTGCTGCAGACCGACCCACCGAGCGCCGACGCGGTGTTCGGTGGTGTGGCCGGTGTGCATGCCGGTCTGCGCTGCCTGTGCGAGCAGCTGGGCGGCGGGCCGGGCCGCAGCCTCCCGATCGCCCGCTATGTCCTCGGCCTGATGCACCTCGAGCGCAAGGCGCGCCGCGACCCCCGGGTGATGGAGACCCTCAGCGCCGGGATCGCGGCCACCCTGCCGCGGCTCGAGCACTTTCCGCCCACCCACCCGAACATAGTCGCCGGGCTGGCCGACATCTACAGCCGCACGATTGGCACCCTCCAGCCGAAGATCATGGTCCAGGGGGAGCCTCTCTATCTTAAGAACCAGGACAACGTCCGCCTCATACGCGCCCTTCTGCTCGCAGGCATCCGGGCAGCGGTCCTCTGGCGCCAGTGCGGCGGCAACCGCCTGCAGATCCTGCTGGGCCGGCGGCGCCTGCTCTCGGGCTGCGAGACCTTGCTCAGCCAAACCCCCTGAGCAGCAGCCGGCGGCGCGGCCCGCCGTCATCCGCGTGTAAGAAGAAGGTCTCGCAGCTGTCATCCCGGCGTCCGCGCGCTGCAACACCAAGGACCTAGTATCTCCCGCGAGCCACCGGGGGAGACTGGGGCCATGGGCGCGTCCGCACGGACCGAGCCGCACACACCAAGGGCCGCTCGCCGGCTCTACGTAGACCTGGCCGCCGGGGACGACGACGTCCGGGCGTCCCAGGCGCTGTGCTACCGGGTGTTCCCGGACGAGCTCGGGGCGCGGCTGCCCGGCGCCGAGACAGGCGTGGACGCGGACCGCTTCCACCCCCACTGCCACTACCTGCTGGTCCGGAAGGCGGGATCGGCCCACGTCGTCGCCTCGAAAGGGCCGCTCTCGGTCGAACAAGCCGTGGGGACGCGCGGCTCCTACTCCGAGAGCGAGCTCGGCCTTTCGAACATCGAGGCCTCGTCCGCGAAGGGGTTCAGGCTGCTGGAGATCGGGCGCACGTGCGTCGACCCGGGGCTTCGAGGAGACACGGCCATCGCGGTGCCCGGGGTGCGGTGGGCGGATCACCCCGGTGGCCCTCCGATACACCTGCGGCGGCGAATCGAGCCGTTCGGGGCCCTGCATCGGCGACGATCGCTTTTCGGCCCATCTTCGGCGTATGCTCCGGCAGGCCGGGACAGACGTCTTCGTGAGGCACTGCCCCCCCGGTCGCGGTGGAACGCGAGGCTCGACGCAGCGGCTCAGCGGGCCCGCGAGGCCATAAGCAGCGCACTGCGGGCCCTGGGCCTCCCCGGGGGCTCCGGGCCCGCCCCTGGGCAGGCGAGGGAGTCGTCGCCGGGCTTTGAGCACAGAGAGTCATGGACATAGGAATAGTCACCGAGACCTACCCGCCGGAGATCAACGGCGTGGCCCGCACGCTGCGGCAGATGGTGGACGGCCTGCGCACCCGCGGGCACCGCATATCCCTGGTGCGCCCGCGCCAGACCCGCCACGACAGTGCGACCCGCGACGGGGAGACTCTCAGGGAAATCCTGGTACCGGGAATCGCGCTGCCACGCTACCGGGACCTGAGATTCGGGCTGCCGTGGCCGGGCGCCCTGCGCCGGGCCTGGAAAGGCAATCCCCCCGACGTGGTCTACGTGGCCACCGAAGGCCCCCTCGGGCACTCCGCCCTGTGCGCCGCCGAGCGCCTGGGTGTGCCCGCCGTCTCCGGGTACCACACCAACTTCCCCCGGTACAGTCGCCATTACGGCCTGGGGTTGCTCGAGGACCCCATCTGGCGCCTCCTGCGCCGTTTCCACAACCGCGGCCGTCTGACCCTGGCGCCTACCGAGCATCTCGCCCGGGAGCTTCGCCGGAAGGGTATCGGCAATGTGAGGGTCTTTCCGCGCGGGGTCGACACCGAGCTCTTCCACCCCGGCCGCCGCCGTACCGAGCTGAGGAGCCGCTGGGGTCTGGCCGAAGACGGCCTGGCCGTGCTCTACGTCGGGCGCCTGGCCGCCGAGAAGAACCTGGGCCTGGCCGTCGAGACCTTCCGCGGAATCCAGGCGGATCATCCGGGCGCGCGCTTCATCCTGGTGGGCGACGGCCCCCAGCAGGCACGGATGCAGCGGGACTATCCCGAGCTCGTGTTCACCGGACCCAAGACCGGGGCCTCGCTGGCCGAGCACTACGCGAGCGGCGATCTGTTCCTGTTCCCGAGTACCACGGAGACCTTCGGAAACGTGGTCCTGGAGGCGATGGCGAGCGGGCTGTCCGTCGTCGCCTACGACTACGCCGCCGCCGGCCTGCACCTGCGCCATGGCGACAGCGGCATGCTCGCCGTCTTCGATGACGAGGCGGATTTCGTCCGCTGCGCCGTAAGCGTGGCGGACAACAGGCTGCTTGCCGAGAGGCTGCGCAGGCGCGCACGCGCGACCGCGGAGGGCCTCGGGTGGCCGCGCCTCATCGCCGAGCTGGAAGACCTCCTGTGTCAGGCGTCCGATCCCCCGCAGGGAAGAGAGGCATCCGATGCGCGCCTTGCTGCAACGAATGAATGAATCGGAGCTGGGCCTCTGCCTGGCATGGAATCGCTCCACCCGCTACCGCTCGGTGCTGGCCCTGTTCCGGCTGGTGAGCAGGCTGGGCAACGGCGTGTTCTGGTACGCCCTGATCGCCGTCCTGCCCGTGATCCACGGGCAGGCCGGGCTCGCCGCGGGCGCGCACATGCTTCTCGTCGGAGGCTTCTGCCTGGCCTTGTACAAGGCGGTGAAGGGCGTCACGACCCGTGACCGCCCCTGCGACTGCCACACCGCCATCCGCCCGGGCGTGCCGCCCCTGGACGATTACAGCTTCCCCTCCGGCCATACGCTGCACGCCGTCGGCTTCAGCCTGGTGGCCATGGCCTACTTCCCCGAGCTGGCCGTGGTGCTGGTGCCGTTCACCGCCCTGACCGGCGCCTCCCGGGTCGTGCTGGGTCTCCACTACCCGAGCGACGTGCTGGTGGGTGCCGTTCTGGGGGCCTTCATCGCGTCCGCGAGCTTCGCCCTCTACTGAGCGCCGCCGGGACGCAGATGCTCCCCTCTGCGGCCGACTGGGGCCCCATGGCAGGTATCGCCTGCGGGGTCCCGAAGCATGGCAATACCTCCGCGAACGGCTGTAA
>JASFUT010000310.1:0-4071 GCA_050050175.1 Chromatiales bacterium | reverse complement strand
CCGCTGCGTACGGCCCATCTGATCGCGGGCGGACTGGCGGGGGGAGAGAGCCGCCAACGGGTCTGATCCCGCGGCCGGCAGGGCGTTCGGGAGGGCCGCTTTCGCCGAGCGGGCTCGGCTCCCACACCCTGTGGCTCCCGGGCGGTGTGGGAGACCAGCCCCCTGGCCGAATAGACCGTCGCCGATGCCCGATCCCGGCCGTCAGTCGCTCCCGCCTCCTGCCCGGTCTGCGGCCGGGAACGAGCGGCGAGGGCGACGAACGCGCGGTCAGTTGGCGCGCTCGCGCGGCCGGTAGCGCCCGTCCTCGAACTCGCCGAGCATCTGCCCCACCAGGGGATGCCGGACGGGCTCCCCGGAAGGGTCGGGCTCGAGGTTGCGCTCCGCGACATAGGTCTCCGCGTCGGAGCCGTGCACCAGGACCCGATACCAGGGGCTGTCCTTCGGCGGTCGCGTGCGTGCGACCTGCTGGTACCAGTCCTCGGAGCCCTGGAAGACCGGATCCACGTCCACGATGACCCCGCGGTAGTCGAACAGGCGGTGGTGGACGATCTGGCCGACGTGAAAGCGCGCGCTCTGGGACGTCATGGGTGGCTCCTGCTTGTTCTCGCGTACTGGGTTGCCTGCACGCAAGGCTAACGGAAAAGCCAACATCCTGTCGGGTCTTGAGACCGGGGCGGTCGGGAACCATTTCCTGAGCGAAATAGTCAGAAATTCAGAATACACTGAAGTGCTGATCTGTATCAGGAGGTGGCTTATGTCAGGTTTGATCCCCGGCTTTCCGTACAACGGCGTTGTCACGGTCAACCGCGTCGTCCTGAAGCCCGGGTATTCGGTGGACGATCTCCAGGAGCGCGTCGCGGTTCTGTGCGAGAACGTAAAGACCTATCACTCGGACACGGGCTTCGTGGGGGGATTCGTGGCCCTGAACAGCGGCGCGATCTCCAACGAGGGCAGCACCGTCGGTCAGGCGGTGAAGAGCCCGCTCAAGGACAAGGAGGCGCTCATCGTGACATTCTGGAACACCTTCGAGGACCATGAGCGCTCCCACCGCAGCGACAGCTTCCAGCCGCTGTTCCGTGAAGTCCTCGAGCTCTGCGAGAACGGCAACGAGGAGATCGCCTACGAGATGCTCTGGTCCGGCAAGGCGTACAGCGCCGAAGAGGCGCGGTCCGCCCGCGAGGCCAAGGCACGCTACGGAGGCGAGCGAGCCGCCTGAGCCGTCTCGGACCGCACCGCCCCCAAAGCCGCCCGGGCGTCCCGGGCGGCTTTTTGCGTCTCCCCGCCACGTGCCGACTCGGAGAGCCCCGGGAGGCGGGCGAGCAGCGCGGATCGGGCTGAGCGCTGCGGGGCACGGCGTGGGCTCTGACGAGCGCTGCGGCTCGGGGTCTCGCACCTCACGCCGGCGGACGCGGGGCGCCGGATGGCGGCCTCGTCGGGCCGGTTCGTCCGGGACTAGTATTTCCGGTGGAAGGCGGTGATTCCCCAGACCGCCAGCCGGGTTCCACGCGCATGCCCGCGACGCCTTCGAGAGCCAGCCTCTACGCCGCATTGTTCGCCCTCGGCGTCCTCGCCCAGGTGGCGCAGGCCGTGCTCGCCCGCGAGCTGCTGGTGGTCTTCTACGGCAACGAGATCACCCTCGGTGCCTTCTTCGCGAGCTGGCTGCTGTGGGTGGGGGTGGGGTCGACGGCCGTAGCCCTCGGGCGACGGCGCCTGCGCAGGCCCCCGGCCCTGCTCGTGGGCGGCATGCTGGCGCTGCCCTGGCTGCTCGCCTCCCAGGTGCTTCTGGTGCGCGTCTGCCGCCATTTCCTGGAGGCCTCGCCGGCCGAGCTGCTCGGGCTGGGCGAGCTGATGGGTACGGCGTTCGTCGTCACGCTGCCCACCGGACTCGCCCTGGGAGCGGCCTTTCCCCTGGGCTGCCGGCTGCTCACGGAGGCGGGCACCCCGGAGGCCGTGCGGGCCGCCTCCCGGCTCTACATCTTCGATGCCCTGGGGGCCTTCGCCGGCGGGCTCCTGTTCACCTTCGTCCTGATCGAGTGGGCGGGGGTCTGGCCGACCCTGGGGTGGTCGGCGCTGCTCGCGGCCGGCGCGGCACTCTGGGTCGGGGCCGGGCGTGCCCTGCGCCTTGCGGCGGCGGCCACCCTGGTGGCCGGGGTCGCGCTGCTCGCGCCCCCGGTGAGCGGGCCGCTGCACCGTGCCGCCGAGGCGCTGCGCTTCGAGGCCATCCAGCCGGGACTCGATCTGGTGGACACCGTCGAGACCCGGTACGGGCATCTGGCGGTCGCGCGGCTCGGCGAGCAGTATTCGGTGCTCCACGACGGGCGCATCGGCGTGAGCTTTCCGGACCCCAAGCCCGTGGCCCAGGCGGCGGCCTTCCTTCAGGCCCAGTCCGCGGGCGCGCACCGCGTGCTCATGCTCGGCGGCGCCGACGCCGAGCTGGCCGCCGAGCTCATGCGCTATCCGGTGGATCGGCTGGACCTGGTGGCGGACGACGAGCCGGCCTTCCAGACCGTCCTGGCGCGGTATCCCGCGGAGGTGCGGGCGGCCTTCGACGATCCGCGCCTGCGTGTCCACTTCCAGGACGGGCGTCGGTTCGTCAACGCCATGCCTGCAGCCGCCCGTTACGACCTGGTGCTGGTGCTCGGCGTGGACCCCGCCAGCGCCCAGCAGAACCGCTACTTCACCCGCGAGCTCTATGCCCGGGTCGCCGCCGCCATGCCCCCCGGGGGGGTGATCTGCACGGCCGTGGACAGCGCGTCGAACTATCTCGGGCGGGACGTGCAGAGCTACGGTGCGGCCGTCTACCGGACCCTGAAGTCGGTGTTCGCCGAGGTGATCGTGGTGCCGGGCGACAGACAGGTCATGTGCGCCTCCCCCGCGCGGGACCAGGTCACCACCGATCCGGATGTCCTCGCGCGGCGCTACGAGGCCATCCCCCTGGACGAGCGCGTGTTTCCGCCCGAGGGTTTCCGGCTGTTGCTGGAGCCCGAGCGCGTGGCGTTCGTGCAGCGCAGTCTGGAGGCGTCCGACGCGCCGCTCAACACCGACCTGCGTCCCGTCACCTACTACCTGAACATGATCCTGTGGGGCAAGTTCACCGCCTCGGGGTTCGTCGACCTGCTCCACGCCCTGGCCCGCATGGGGCCCTGGCCCTACCTGATCCCGCTGGCGCTGCTGGTGGCCGTCCTCACCCTGCGTCAGGGTCTGGAAGGCACCGACCGGGCGCGCCGCCGCCGCACCGGCGGGACGCTCGCCCTGGCAGCGCTGGGCTTCATCGCCATGGCCGCCCAGCTCCTGCTCATCTTCAGCTACCAGGCCCACGTGGGCTTCGCGTTCGGGCGTATCGCACTGCTGAACGGCCTGTTCATGACGGGCCTGGCGCTGGGCGCGGGCCTGGTCGGCCAGCGGCTCGCCGCCCGCCCGCGACCCGGGCTGGCCCTGGCCGGGGTGCTCGCCCTGGTGGCCCTCGGCTGCGCGCTGCTGCCCGGTCTGCTGGAGGGTCTGTCCGGGCTGGGTGGTGCCGCCATGGAGGGGGCGTACCTCGCCCTGGTCACCCTGGCCGGGCTGCTGACGGGCACCGGCTTCCCGCTGGGGGTGCACCAGGCGCACCTGGGGCACGGCGAGGTGCTGCGCTCAACCGGGGTGGCGGCGGCCGCGGACAACCTGGGCGGCGCCCTCGGGGGGCTGGTGACCGGTGCGTTCATGGTGCCGATCCTGGGCGTGGGCGGGACCAGCGCGGTGCTGGCCGGGGCGGCGGTCCTGGCGCTGGTGCCCCTGCTGCTGGCGGAGCCGGCCCGCTGGGCGCCGGCGCCTCTGGAGGCGCGCGGCTTTCGGGCCTTTCCGGCGGCCTGGCTGTCCTGGACGCTTCTCTACCTGTCGCTGACCGTCTTCGCCCTCGGCCTGCTCGTTCGGGGCACCGCGGCCGGGCCCCAGGTTCAGTTCGATGCGGAGACGCTCGAGGTGCTGAGCGGCTCGACCGGGATACGCTTCGAGGAGCACCCGTTCCCGCACTACCTGGGGGAGGACGGCGGCGGGCGCACCGTCTCTCTCTCGTCCATGCCCGTCGCGGGCGAC
>JASFUT010000309.1:0-4090 GCA_050050175.1 Chromatiales bacterium | reverse complement strand
ACGCCGTCCGCGCCGACCGCTGCGGCCAGCTCCACGTCGTCGTTGATCAGCAGGGGCACGCCCCGCTCCCGGCACAGGGCCAGGAGCTCGAGCGCCTCGCGTCGGCGCCTGTCCGGGTCCCTGCCCTTGTCCCTGTACTGGACGGCGCGGCCGCCCCCGGCGAGCGCATCGGCGACGCCTCGCACGGGGTCGGGGCCCGCCGTGACGGCGTAGAGGCCGCGAAGGACGAAGGCCGGCCGGCTCAAGCGGCGCTCCCGCGGGTCCGGTGGAGGCGATCCGGCAGCCACTGGCCGCGCCCGGGACGGCAGCCGGCCGCCAGGGCGTGCCAGGTGTACGCCTGCGCCCGCTCGACCGCGTTCTCCATGCCGAGTCCGCGGGCCAGCAGGGCGGCCGTGGCCGAGGCCAGGGTGCAGCCCGAGCCGTGGTACTCCTGGGGAAGGCGTGCCCACTCGGAGGCGAGCGCCTCCCCGTCGGGTCCGTACAGGCGGTTGGTGACGGTGGGGCCGCCACCGTCGTGAGTGCCGGTGACCAGCACCCAGGCCGCGCCCCGGGCCTGAAGCGCCCGGGCGCAGGACTCGGGCCCCGCGGCGCCGGTGAGCCTGCAGGCCTCCGGGAGATTCGGGGTGGCCAGGGCGACCCGGGGCATGAGGACATCGGTCAGGGCCTGCCGCAGCGCCGCGTCGGCGAGCTCGGAGCCGCCGCCGGCGCGCAGCACGGGGTCGAGCACCACCGTCACGCCGGGCGCCCGGCGGTCCAGCAGATCGGCCAGGCCGCGCGCCAGGTCCGCGCTGCCGAGCAGCCCGATCTTGACCACGGACACGGCCCGGTCCGAGAGCACGGCCTCGACCTGTGCCAGCGTCAGCTCCGGGTCCACGGGCACCAGGCGACGGACGTCGCGGGTGTCCTGGACGGTCAGGCAGGTCACCGCGGTTGCGGCCGCGGCGCCGTTGGCGCCGATGGCCTCGATGTCGGCCTGGATGCCGGCGCCGCCGCTGGGGTCGTGCCCGGCGACGGCGAGGACCAGAGGAGGGCAGGTCGTGCTCATTGCGATGGCCTCTCGGAACGCGGCCCGGCGCGCGTGGCGCTCGTTCAGGACGCGTCGGCCGAAACGGGCGCGGCCGGGGTCGCGCGAGCGGACCGCCGGTCCATTCTACCCTGAGCCGCGGGCGGCGGGCCCGCCTGCCCGGCCCCCGGCGTGGCCTTTCGGTCGCCGTCGTGGCAAAATCCGGCGCCCTCGCAGGCGGTTGGGCCCACCCGAATCAGGAGGGAGCATCGATGAAGAGGTACATGTGCGTCATCTGCGGGTTCGTCTACGACGAGGCCGAGGGTCTCCCGGAGGAGGGCATCCCCCCGGGGACCAAGTGGGAAGATGTCCCGCTGAACTGGAAATGTCCCGAGTGTGGCGCCGGGAAGGAGGATTTCGAGCTCATGGAGGTCTGACCGGGGCGGCCGGCCGTCGGTGACCGATTCTTGACTACACTTGGCTGTAAACGAGCGGACTCCCGCTGGAATGACACCATGAGCCATGAGCTGGACGAGATGGCCTCCGTCGCGCGCGCCTACTGCGAGCTGATCGAGGCCGCCGATCAGGGCAACGGCAGCTGGCTGGCCAAGCTGGCGGACCTCCTGCCTCGTCTACACGCGGCCATCAAACGTCTCGATCCGCCCGCGGACAAGAGCGAGCACACCCTGGTGGCGGATCTGGATGCGCGCTTCGAGCTGTTCTCCCACCTGCGCGAGCTGCTCGGCGACCGGGACGGCTATTGGATGGAGTTCGACGTCTCGTCCGAAGAGCAGCAGATGAGCGGCAGCCTGGCCGACGACCTCACCGATATCTACTGCGAGCTCAAGCACGGGCTGCGGCTGCTGGAGCGCGATCCCGCGGAGCCTCTCAACGCGCTCGACGGCTGGCGCCGCGGCTTCAAGATGCACTGGGGCCAGCACCTGGTCGACGCGGAGCGCCACCTCTACACCCTTGAGGCAAGAGGCCGGCTGGCGAGCTGACCCGCCGTGCCGCCGCTGGCATCGGGGCGGCCCTTCTGGTAACCTTTCCCGCCCGCTGTGACTGGATTTCCCGGAGACCGCCATGTCCGCCAAGATGCTCACACGTGAAGACCTCAGCGTCACCGCCGCCGCCCAGGCCAAGTTCAGCGAGCTGTTTCAGCAGGTCGAGGACGATGTCCAGGGGGTCAGGGTCTATGCGACCCCGGGAGGCTGCAGCGGCGTGAGCCTGGGCATGAGCTTCACGGACCGCGTCGACATCGAGAGCGACGGCGTGCTCGCCTGCGAAGGCTTCAACGTGATCGTCGACGACAATGCCATGGAGTATCTACGCGGCGTCGAGATCGACTTCATCGACCGCGGCAACGGCGAGGCGAGCTTCGTCTTCAACAACCTCCAGCCCGCCGGCGGTGGCGGCTGCGGCACCTGCGGATCGGGCGGCGGCTGCGGCTGATATTCTCGACGACCTGGCCGATGGAACACAGGGCCGCGCCCGTGCCGGGACGCGGCCTTTCTTCAGGGAATGGGAGCGTCCGGATACCCCCCGTAGGTGCCGCGTCAGCGGGACGGGGCGCTCGCGGTCGTTCCGAGCGCCGATGTCCGGCTGAAGCCGGGCCCACGATGTGCTTCGGCACCCGCGTAGGAGCGCTCGCTGAGCGCGAAAGGTCGCGTCTCGCGGTCGGCGCGCCTGGCAGCCGCTCTACGCCGGGCCTCGCCTTGGTGCGGCCGGTGCTTTCAGCAGGACGCCTCCGCCTGCGGGACCTCGCGGGCGTGCTCAGAACGGCTTGACGCTGGCCAGCAGCACCACGGCGACGAGCACCAGCACCGGCGCCTCGTTGAACCACCGGTACCAGACGTGGCCGTGGCGGTTGCGGTCCGCCTTGAAGTCCTTCACGAGCTTGCCGCAGTAGAAGTGGTAGCCCACGAGCAGGGCGACCAGCGCCAGCTTGACGTGCAGCCAACCCGCATTCCCGTATGCCGCCCAGGCGTAGTCGACGAGCATCCAGATCCCGAACACCAGGGTGAGCACCATGCTCGGCATGGTGATGCCGTAGTAGAGCTTGCGCTCCATCACCTTGAAGCGCTCGATGCTCGTCGCGTCCTCGCTCATGGCGTGGTACACGAAGAGTCTGGGGAGATAGAACAACCCCGAGAACCAGGTGACCATGAAGATCAGGTGCCAGCCCTTCAGCCACATCGCATCGCTTCTCCGGTGTCCGGTTGGTCGGTGTCAGAGCATCCGCTCGACCTGCTTGCGCAGATGCCCCGGGTCGATCGGTCCGAGCCTGCGGAACAGGATCGTGCCGTCCGGCGCGATCAGGAAGCTGGTCGGCGTGCCTCTGATCTCCCCGAACGCGCGTGTCACCTCGCCCTGGACGTCGATGGCCACGGGATAGTTGAGACCTTTGCGCCTGGCCATGGCGACCACCCGGTCCGGGCGGTCGTAGGGCATGGCCACGCCCACGATCTCCATGCCGCGGGGCCCCAGCTGCTCGTAAAGGCGGACGAGGTCGGGCATCTCCTTGATGCACAGCCCGCAGGTCGTGGACCAGAAGGTGACGAGCACCGGCCGCCCCTCGAGTCCCCTCATCTCCAGCTTGCGGCCATCGATCAGCTGGAAGCTGACATCGGGTGCCGGGCCCTGCGGGCCGGTCGCGCGCCAGAGGGCCGTGGCGGCCAGCGCAAGGCCGAGCACCGCCGCCAGCGCGGCGGCTGCCCGCGCGCCATTCATCGCTCCGGGTCGCCCCGGGCGTCGTGGTAGAGGGCCCGGAGTATGTCCTTGCGTGTGGACTGGGGCACTTCGGCGGATTCGGCCGGTGGGCGCTTGCGCCCTCCGAAGAACTCGCCGATGGCGCGGGCCAGGCGCTTGAGGGCGCGCCAGATCCTGGGCATCAGCCAGATCACCAGTACCAGGAACAGCGCCAGGAGGCCGAAGAACACCCAGGGGTAGGTGAGGGCCGTCCAGAGACCGCCCACCACCGCCACGTCCTCCACGACGGAGGCGGTCCAGTTGGTGACCGGCTCGGGGGAGGTGTTGATGAGCACCCGGGAGCCCGCCTTGGTGAAGTGGCTGGTGGCCGCCAGCCCC
>JASFUT010000308.1:0-4118 GCA_050050175.1 Chromatiales bacterium | reverse complement strand
GATCGTCGCGGTCTACCTGTGGTTCATGATGGAGCGCAAGATGAGCCGCTACTCCAAGCCGGTGGGCCTGCTGGCGTTCGTCTGGCGCCTGATGCTCACCACGGGCACGGGCTCCATCTTCGGCTTCCTGGTCGCCCGCCAGGCGTATGACGCTGCCATCCTGGCGCCCATGTTCATCGTGATGTCGTTCAGCTTCGGGCTGGCGATCTACCTGCTGGTGCTCATGTTCGCGTTCAACATGGACAAACGGCCGCTCGGCGCCTCGGTGGTGCGCAGGCTGAAGAACCTGCTGGGGGTGTTCGTCGCCGGGGTGATGTTCTTCACGCTCATCTACCACCTCACCAATCTCTACGGGACCGAGAACCACGCGGTCGAGGCCTTCATCCTGCGTGACGGCGGCGTCTACACGCTGCTCTTCTGGGCCGGGGAGGTGATGATCGGCGGCCTGATCCCGCTGGCCATCCTCTTCCACCCGGTGCTCGGCAAGAGCCTGGGCTGGATTGCCGGGGCCTGCGCGGCGGTGATCCTGGGCGGGTTCGCCAAGGTGTACGTGATCGTGATCGGCGGACAGGCCTTCCCCATGACCCTGTTTGCGGACAAGGAGATCCTGGAGAGCGGCTTCTACGACGGCGTGGTCGCCACCTATGCGCCCAGCCTGCCCGAGGTGCTCCTGGGCATCGGCGGGGTGGCGGTGGCGCTGGCGGGCGCCCTCGTGGCCATCCGGGTGCTGCGCTTCCTGCCCCAGTCCCTGGCCGACGAGGACGTGGACCCGCACGCGTCGGCCAGCGCCGCTTGATCCGGCCCCTCGGGCCCTGGTGCGACGCGCGGCGGGGGGCTTGCCCCCCGCTCCGCGGCCGCATCGCCTGAGGGCGCAAGGCGCGGGCGCAGCCCGCTCCGCCCCCCGAGGGGCCGCACCATGTCACACCTGCTGGTATCGGCCACCCACAAGTCCTCCGGCAAGACCACCCTCACCATCGGCCTCTGCGCCGCCCTGCGGGCCCGCGGTCTGGGCGTGCAGCCCTTCAAGAAGGGCCCGGACTACATCGACCCCCTCTGGCTGGGCGGCGCCGCGGGCCGGCCCTGCCACAACCTCGACTTCAACACCGAGTCGCGCTCCGAGATCCGCGAGGCCTTCGCCCGGCGCATGGCCGGCGCCGACCTGGGCGTGATCGAGGGCAACCTGGGCCTGTTCGACGGCCTGGACCTGGAGGGCGGCAACTCCAACGCCGCGTTGGCCGCCCTGCTGGACGCCCCGGTGGTCCTCGTCATCGACGCGGAGGGGATGACCCGCGGCGTGGCGCCCCTGCTCCTGGGGTACCAGGAGTTCGACCCGGGGATCCGCATCGCCGGGGTGATCCTCAACAACGTGGCCGGCGGCCGCCACGAGCGGCGCCTTCGTCAGGTGGTGGAGCGCTACAGCTCCATCCCCCTGCTGGGGGTGGTGCACCGCGACCCGGCCCTGCGCATCGTCGAGCGCCACCTCGGCCTGATGCCGAGCAACGAGGCGGAGCAGGCGGAGGAGACCATCGCGCGCATCCGCGACCTGGTAGCGGCCCAGGTGGAACTGGACGCGATCGTCGGGGTGGCCCGGTCCGCTCCGGCCATCGGTCCGCCCGCGCATTCCGCGGGCGAGCCCTGGAGCGGAGCGCGGGTGCGCATCGGGATCGCCCGGGATGCGGCCTTCGGATTCTACTACCCGGGCGACCTCGAGGTGATCGAGCGCTGCGGGGGCGAGCTCGTGCCCATCGACACCCTCTCCGACGGGCGCCTGCCGCCCATCGACGGTCTGTTCCTCGGCGGCGGCTTCCCCGAGTCGCGGATGGAGGCGCTGGAGGCCAACGCCTCCCTGCGCGAGGCGGTTCGGGCGTTCATCGAGGGGGGCGGGCCCGCTTACGCCGAGTGCGGCGGGCTGATGTACCTGTCCCGGAGCCTGACCTGGAAGGGCAAACGCTGTAACATGGTCGGCGTCGTGCCGGGCGACGCGGTGATGTACGAGCGCCCACAGGGCCGGGGATACGTCCGGCTTCGCGAGACCGGCGCCTCGCCCTGGCCCTCGAGTGGGGGGCAGGCGGTGGAGATCGCCGCCCACGAGTTCCACTACTCGAGGCTGGAGAATCTGGAGCCGCCCGCGGCCTATGCCTACGAGGTCCTTCGGGGGACGGGCATCGACGGCAGCCACGACGGGATCGTCCACAAGAACCTGCTGGCCAGCTACAGCCACATGAGAAACGTGGGCGGGAACCGCTGGGCGGAGCGCTTCGTGGCCCACGTGCGCGCGTGCAGCGGGGGTTGAAAACGGCCGGTGCGGCCGGCACTTCCCCCGCTGAGCCTGGTGGAAGCAGGCGGGCTGCGCCAAGGCGCCAGTCCCGAGAACCCGACGCAAGCTGAGAGATGAGACATATGTTCAGAGTAACTCCGGCCGCAGCCGAACAGGTCCGTTCGGCGGCGGCTCAGGGCGGCGCCGAGGGGATGGCCCTGCGCCTCGCGGCGGCGCGGCAGAACGACGGGTCCTTCGAGTACCAGATGGGATTCGACGCGCCCCGGGAGGAGGACATCCGGCTCAACTCCGAGGGCGTCGAGGTGGTCATGGAGCCGGAGTACGTGCCCCTGCTCGACGAGACGGTGCTCGACTACGTCGAGCTGGAGCAGGGCGAGTTCCAGTTCATCTTCCTGAACCCCAAGGACCCGAGCTACCAGCCGCCCGACGACCAGGCGGCCCCGCCCAAGGTCTCCGGCTAGGTGCCCGCCGGCGGCGGGCCTGCGGGCACGCCCGGCGGCGCGGCCCACGCGCGTGCCATGGACCTGTCGAGCGAAGACGCGCTGCGGCTGAACGTCATGCTGGCGAACCGGCCCCAGGCGATCCGCATCAACGAATCCGCCATGACCGTGCACGCCCTGTCCGAGCGCGGGGAGGCGGAGATCCGCCTCAACCCAAACTGCCGCGACGAGCGGTACCTGCGCAAGGTCCGGGAGCTCCTGTCCGGACACGTGCTGGGCTCGCCCGGCGGCTACCCCATCTACCTCAAGCGCTGGACCCGGATGGGCCAGATGCGTGACGAGAGCCTGGATCAGCTCCTGCTGCTCGGCGAGCCGGAGGCCGTGGTCGCGGCCGTGTGCGCCCCGGGACTCACCGACGAGCAGGCCCGCCGGGCCTGGTGGATCATGCAGGACTCGGAGAATGCCCGGCGCATGCTTGCCAACCCGCGCATCGCCGGCGGCGCCATGGGGCCGGTGCTCGCCGAGTACCTGGTCGAGCACCTGCCTTTCGAGACCGAGCCCGAGCTCATGATCGAGACCGTGCGGCTGGTGCTTCAGCCCGGGCTGATCGACGAGGCGGGCCGCGCCGAGCTGTGGAAGCGGGCGGCGCGAAAGAACGCCTACTTCGTCGGCTTCCTCGCCGCGACCCCGGACGACCTGCCGGCCGAGGTGCCCGAGCGGAGCGACCGCCAGGCCCGCCGCGCGCGGCTCGCGCCCCTGCGGCACGAGGGCAACCCGTATGCCGCCCTGCTGCTCAAGGCGCTCGCAGCCGAGGGTCAGGCCTTCCTCGATACTGTGGCGACCGTCTTCAGGAAGCCCGCCAACCAGGAGGTCGTATCCACCACGCTGGATCTGGTCCGGGGTTACTGCTCCCCGGTCCGCCCGGAAGGGGACCCGGACCAGACCGTCGAGGCCCTCGTGGAGGAGGCCGCGCAGCGCAGCCGGGGTGAGACCCCCGACGAGGCCATGGCGGCCGTGCTGGAGGCCGACCCGGACCTCGCCCCGGAGCTTCGCGCCCTGCGTGTCCTCTCCGGCCTGGGCTACGGCGTGGTGCGCCCGGCCCTCGGCGGCACCGACGCCATCGGCAGCCTCATGCGCCGCAAGCTCGAGCCCGTCCTCGGCCCGGTCAACGAGCAGATCCGCATCCTCCGCGGCAAGGTCTGAGCGCCGCCCCCTTTCATTTTCCCGCCAGGGTCTATACTCCCTCGCTCCGGGTGGTCTTTCGGCGTGCCGCTGCGAGCGGCCGGCGCGGAGCACCGCGGGAGGCCATCCGCAGGGCGGATTGCTGGTGGGAGGCGCCGTTCAGCGCAGAATGCGGGGTCTGAAGCCCGGACATCGCGACCCGAACGGCCGCTCCCACG
>JASFUT010000307.1:0-4121 GCA_050050175.1 Chromatiales bacterium | reverse complement strand
CGACATCTGGAACGCTGCCAACTGGTTCGAGCGCGAGGCCTTCGACCTGTTCGGAATCCTGTTCAACGGCCATCCCGACCTGCGCCGGATCCTCACCGACTACGGATTCATCGGTTACCCATTCCGCAAGGACTTCCCGCTCAGCGGCGAGGTGGAGATGCGCTACGACCCGGAGAAGGGCCGCGTGGTCTACGAGCCGGTGAGCATCGAGCCCCGGGTGCTGGTCCCCAAGGTGATCCGCGAGGACAACCGCTATGCGGACGGGGATGCCACGGATTCGGAAGAGGTCGATGCCTGAGATCCGCAACTACACGATGAACTTCGGCCCGCAGCACCCGGCTGCGCACGGTGTGCTGAGGCTGGTGCTGGAGATGGACGGGGAGGTGATCGAGCGCGCCGACCCCCACATCGGTCTGCTCCACCGGGCCACCGAGAAGCTGGCGGAGAGCAAGCCCTACAACCAGAGCATCGGCTACATGGACCGTCTCGACTACGTGTCCATGATGTGCAACGAGCACGGCTACGTGCGGGCGATCGAGAAGCTCCTGGGGGTAGAGGCGCCGATCCGAGCCCAGTACATCCGCACGATGTACGACGAGATCACCCGCATACTCAACCACCTGATGTGGCTGGGGGCTCACGGGCTCGACATCGGTGCCATGACGGTCTTCCTCTACTGCTTCCGCGAGCGCGAGGACCTGATGGACTGCTACGAGGCGGTATCGGGGGCGCGGCTCCACGCCACCTACTACCGCCCGGGCGGCGTCTACCGGGATCTGCCGGACCGGATGCCGCGTTACGAGGGCGCCTCCAAGTGGCACAGCGACGCCGAGATCGCCCGGCGCAACGAGAACCGTCAGGGGTCGCTGCTCGACTTCCTCGAGGACTTCACGGAGCGGTTCCCGCGCCTGGTCGATGAGTACGAGACCCTGCTCACCGACAACCGCATCTGGAAGCAGCGCACCGTTGGGATCGGGGTGGTGTCGCCCGAGCGGGCACGCCAGCTCGGCTTCACGGGGCCCATGCTGCGCGGGTCGGGAGTGGCCTGGGATCTGCGCAAGAAGCAGCCCTACGCCGCCTACGACCGGGTGGAGTTTGACATCCCCGTCGGAGTCAACGGGGACTGCTACGACCGCTATCTGGTACGCATTGAGGAGATGCGCCAGTCCAATCGGATCATCCGCCAGTGCATCGAATGGCTGCGCGAGAACCCGGGGCCGGTGATGCTGGACGACCACAAGGTCACCCCGCCGAGCCGCACCGAGATGAAGGACAGCATGGAGGCGCTGATCCACCACTTCAAGCTGTTCACCGAGGGCTACTGTACGCCCCCCGGCGAGGTCTACGCCGCCGTGGAGGCGCCGAAGGGCGAATTCGGGGTCTATCTGATCAGCGACGGGGCCAACAAGCCCTACAGGGTGAAGATCCGGGCGCCCGGCTTTGCGCACCTGGCGGCGATGGACGAGATGACCCGCGGGCACATGCTGGCAGACGTCGTGGCGGTGATCGGCACCATGGACGTCGTATTCGGCGAGATCGACCGGTGAGATGCGGCCTGGACCGACCCTAGCAATGAGCGCCACCGACATACAAGCCAAGCACGATCTGTTCGAGCCCGAGATCCGCGCCGAGATCGACCGCTGGGTCGCCAAGTATCCGCCGGAGTGGAAGCAGTCGGCGGTGATGGCGGCCCTGATGATCGTCCAGGAGGCCAATGGGGGCTGGCTGGACGACGCCTCCATGGAGCGCGTTGCGGCCTATCTCGACATGCCACCCGTCGCCGTGTACGAGGTCGCTACCTTCTACTCGATGTACGAGCTCAAGCCGGTCGGGCGTCACAAGATCTGCGTGTGCACGAACGTGTCCTGCATGGTCTGCGGGTCCGACCGGATCGTGGAGCACCTGGAGCACCGGCTGGGGATCGGTATGGGGGGGACCACGCAGGACGGGCGCTTCACGCTGAAAGAGGTGGAGTGCCTGGGGGCCTGCGGGGGAGCGCCCATGATGCAGATCGGCAAGCAGTACTACGAGAACCTGACCCCCGAGCTGGTCGACTCGATCCTCGACGGGCTGGAGTGAGCCATGGCGAACGAAGTCTGCCTTAGAAACATGGACCTCGATCGCCCCTGGCTGCTCGAGAAGTACCGCAGCCGCGGCGGCTACGAGGTGCTCGCCCGGGTGCTGAAGGACCGGATGCCTCCCGAGGAGATCGTCGAGAAGGTCAAGGCGTCGGGGCTGCGGGGCCGCGGGGGCGCGGGCTTTCCCACGGGTCTCAAATGGAGCTTCATCAACAGGAACGTTCCGGGTCAGAAGTACATCGTCTGCAACTCGGACGAGGGGGAGCCCGGCACCTTCAAGGACCGGGACATCCTGCGCTACAACCCGCATCAGCTGATCGAGGGGATGATCCTCGCCGGCTATGCGGTCGGCTCGACGGTGGGGTACAACTACATCCGCGGCGAGTTCTGGGAGCCGTATGAGCGCTTCGAGGCGGCGCTGGAGGAGGCGCGCGAGGCGGGCTTCCTGGGCGACAACATCCTGGGCTCCGGCTTCGACTTCCAGCTGCACACCCATCTGGGCGCCGGGGCCTACATCTGCGGCGAGGAAACGGGCCTGCTGGAATCCCTGGAGGGCAAAAAGGGGCAGCCGCGGTTCAAGCCGCCTTTCCCTGCGCAGTTCGGCCTGTTTGGCCGCCCCACGGTGATCAACAACACCGAGACCTTCGCCTCCGTGCCCGTGATCCTCGAGAAGGGCGCGGACTGGTTCAAGGGTCTGGGTGTGGAGAACAGCGGCGGTACCAAGATGTTCGCCGTCTCCGGCAACGTGAACAATCCCGGGGTCTTCGAGGTGTCCCTCGGGACACCCTTCGCGGAGCTGCTGAAGATGGCCGGCGGGATGAAGGAAGGGCGCAGCCTCAAGGCGGTCATCCCGGGCGGGTCCTCGGCGCCGGTCCTTCCCGGGGAGGTCATGATGGACCTCACCATGGATTTCGACGCCGTAGCCAACGCCGGCTCCATGCTCGGCTCCGGCGCGGTGATCGTCATGGACGACACCAACTGCATGGTGAGGGTGCTCGAGCGCATGTCCTACTTCTACTACGAGGAGTCCTGCGGTCAGTGCACCCCGTGTCGCGAGGGCACCGGCTGGCTCTACCGTGTCGTCCACCGCATCGAGACCGGCCAGGGAAGGCAGGAAGACCTGGATCTGCTGGACGACGTGGCCGCGAAGATCGCCGGGCGCACCATCTGCGCGCTCGGCGACGCGGCGGCGATGCCCGTTCAGGGGATGCTCAAGCACTTCCGGGACGAGTTCCAGTACCACATCGATCACAAGAAATGCCTGGTTTGAGGCGTCCCCGCGCCGCATACCGCGTCACGCGGGTGGGCGCCCGGGCCCTCGGCGGGTCCGCCGTGGCCGCAGGAGTGTAGAGACCCACGTCAATGTCGGAAGAGCAGACCATAAACATCGTGGTGGACGGCCGGGAGCTCAAGGCACGCCCCGGCTCCATGCTGATCGAGGTCACGGACGCGGCCGGCATTGCCGTTCCCCGGTTCTGCTATCACTCCAAGCTGTCCATCGCGGCGAACTGCCGGATGTGTCTGGTGGAGGTCGAGCGTGCGCCCAAGCCCCTGCCGGCCTGCGCCACCCCGGTGGCCGACGGCATGAAGGTGCACACCCGCTCGCCCCTGGCGCTTGCCGCTCAGAAGGGCACCATGGAGTTCCTGCTCATCAATCACCCGCTGGACTGCCCCATCTGCGATCAGGGCGGCGAGTGCGAGCTGCAGGACGTGGCCATGGGGTACGGCTCCGACGTCTCGCGCTTCGCCGAGCGCAAGCGGGTGGTGCCCGATCCGGACATCGGCCCCCTGATCCAGACCGACATGACGCGCTGCATCCACTGCACGCGCTGCGTGCGCTTCGGCGAGGAGATCGCCGGGCTGCGCGAGCTCGGCGCCACCGGCCGCGGGGAGCACATGAAGATAGGGACCTATGTCGCCCGGACGGTGGACTCCGAGCTCTCGGGGAACGTGATCGATCTCTGCCCCGTGGGCGCGCTCACCTCGAAACCCTTCCTGTTCAGGGCGCGGGCCTGGGAGCTTCACCAGTACCCTTCGATTGCC
>JASFUT010000306.1:0-4126 GCA_050050175.1 Chromatiales bacterium | reverse complement strand
TACATGCTGGAGGCGATGGCGGACGGGGCCGCATTCGCGTCGGCCTGCGAGGGGCTGCTGCGCTGGCACGACGAATCGGCGGTGAGCGCGGCCGCTCTCGGCCACCTGAGCAGCTGGCTCGGGCATGGGCTGGTGTCGGAGGTTTCCGCCCGGCGTTGAGGCCGGGCCGCAGCCCCCCACGCCGCTTCCAGCCCCGGCGGTGTCGCTTCGCCAAGGCGCCTGTACGGGGCGCGTCCGGCCGAGAGTCCGAATGCGATCCCGGCACGGGCAGGACTTGACCGCTCCGATGGGCGGTCCTAGTCTGCCCTGGCGGTCCAACGCACCGAAAAAATGTAGAACAACACCCGGAGGAGGAAAGGGCATGAAGCAGATGCTTCTGGATATGATGTCGGCGATGATGCCCGCCATGATGCCGCTGGTCTGGATCGGAGCGGCGGTGACGGTACTGAGCATCGTCCTTCTGCTCGTGAAGAAGTACGGCGGGGCGCGCCTGGGCGGCGCGGCGACGATGGCATTCGGAATCTTCTTTCTCGCCTGCCAGCTGGCCGGCGCACTGCTGGGGGCTCAGCCGTCCATCAACTTCGGGGATCCGAGCGAGTTCGAGTTTATTCTGGTTCCTTTCTGGCAGATCGGTCTGGCGTTTCTCATCCCCGGACTGATCGTCTGGTGGGTGGCGCGCAGCCAAGGCGCCGAGGTGCTCCACGTGGGCTAGACGAAAACGCCCGGCGGATTCCCGCCGGGCGTTTCCCCGCGCTGGGCCCGCTTACTTTACTTTATACGCTTGAACGTGCCGCTCGCGCAGGCGCCGCCGTCGGTGCAGCCGTCCATCTGCCAGGTGTCGGGGTCCGGCATGGACATCTTCGAGTTGTAGACCTCCCCGTTGGCCGGATGCTTGACGCGGCCGACCATCGCGTCGTCCTTGGGTTGCAGCGGCGACTGGATCATCTCCATGCCCACGTTCTTCGGACCGTCGACCACTGTCGCGGAGATTCCGTTGGGATCCGCCTCGACCACTTCGATGGTGAAGCCCTCCCAGCCCCACTTGCCGGTCATGTGCGCGAAATCGCCCGCCGAGACTGCGGAAACGAATCCGCAGGCCGCCAGACCGATCGCGGCCGCGATGAGATTCTTCTTCATGTGCGTCCTCCGTCTTGGTGTCGTCTTCGAGGGCAAGGCCGCAGGCCGGCCCCTCGAGCTGCGGGCGAGCGAGGTCCGCCCGAATCCCGATGTATCGCAGAAAGTGGCCAAAGCGTCAAACCGGTATCGAGCACCGGCGGGGCGGCATGCGCGCTGCTGTGCGCCACGCGCCGAGCCACCCGCCGGGGGAGCCCCCGGAGGGCGATCGGCCCGCACTCGGGAATCCGTGGCGCCGCCCACCGGGCGGATCAGGCCACAACGCGGGTAACCCCCAGGGTCTCCAGGACCATCCAGCCCACAAACACCGCGTAGAGCGCGAGCAGCACCCCGGACTCCGCGCGCGTGAGCATCAGCCGGGTCCGCAGCATGGTGAACAGCACGATGGTGGCGAGTGTGAGCACCCCCATCATCGGGGCCGCCACCGCGAAGTCGACGGTCGCCGTGCCGGCGATCAGCACGCCGGCGGGCACCGCGACCAGCAGGTCGAAGATGTTGCTTCCCAGCACATTGCCCAGGCTGACCGCCGCCTGCCCGCGCCGGGCCGCCTTGAGACTGATGAACAGGTCCGGGAGACTGGTGGCCGCCGCCAGCACCGTGAGCCCCCAGAGGAAGGTCGGTGTGCCGAAATGATCGCCGAGCCAGATCGCGGACCGGACGAGCGCCTCGACACCGCCGACGATGAGTCCGAGGCCGAGCGAGAGCAGGACCCATTGTCGCCCCGGGCTCGTCGGCTGCGCGGCCGGGGCGCGGTAGTCCGCCGTCTCCTGGTGCTGCAGGAAGATATAGAGTCCGTAGAGACCCGCCGGAATGAGGGCCAGCGGGCGGTCGATCTCCCCTGAGAGTCCGCCGGCCTCACCCGTGGGATGGTAGATCACCGCCAGGGAGAAGGTGAGGAGCAGCACCGCCACGGAGGTGAGGTAGAACTGGGCGTCCTTGTAGACGAGCTCCCGGTCCGATCGCAGCCCCCCGCTGGCGAGACCTGCGACGCCGGGAATCACCAGGATGTTGAAGATCGCCGAGCCGACGATGACGGAGACCCCCAGATCGAACTCGCCGTGGGCCAGGGTGGCGATCACCGTGGTGGACATCTCGGGGAAGCTGGACCCCACCGCGGCGATGACCGATCCCTGCACCACGGGCGGCAGTCCGTAGTGGCCTGCCAGGCGGGCCGAGCTGGATTCTAGCCAGGCGCTCCCTGTCCAGATCACGCCAGTGGCGATGCAGATGACGGCGATGTAGAGGGCGAGGTGCATGGCGGCGTGCGGGCTTCCGCCCCCCGCGGTGCGCGGCTCGGGCGTGTCCGTCGCGAATCGACCGCGGTGGGCGGAGTATAGATCGGCTGCCGGGGCGCCGCAGCGGCAGGCGCTTGCTTTGATGGCCCTCGGCCTGCATCCTACACAGCGGCATAGCGGCTCCCCCACCTGGCGCAGCAGTCTACGGAAAGATGTCTCTCCCTCCGGATGAGCCCCTGAAGGTTTCGGCCCTCCCCCTGCCCGAGCGACGCGCCCCCACGGTCGACTCGTTCAATACGTCCCCCGCCCGGGTGAAGCGCTGGATCGCCGCGCTGCCGCTGACCGACATGAGCCGCTCCGCACGCCGCCTCTACGAGATGCTCGGGGAGGTCAACGGCCTGGACGTGGATCCGGGCGAGCGCTACCGCCTGCTCGAGGAGCTGCGCGAGCCCATCAGGCAGGTCTCAGGCGGTCTGGAGAAGCGCTATCTCGGAGACAGCTTCCCGCTTCCGGCCTCCAATTACCGGATTGCCTCCCTCAACCGCCGGTTTCAGCACGCCATGGCGATCGGCTACGAGCTGGTCGCACAGGATCTGGTCGACCGTCCCGGGGGGGCCTATCGGCGGTTGTTCCACTCCAACATGCTGTGCACTGCGCTGCATCGTTCGCTGCGCTACTGGGGACGGATGCTGCTGACCTGCTACCAGATCTATGCGCCCTACCCGGAGAATACCTGGCGCGAGATCCACCACCTGTATCAGGTCGCCGGGCGGCTGGGCTGCGCCGGCCGGGCGATCCGCGAGCCCCATTACAGCCTGATCGGGGAGTCGACGCTGGAGGATGCGTACAAGCAGGTTCTGCTCTTCGCGCTTGCCGGGCCCTATCGGCTCAGGCCGGGGGAGTCGACGTCCGTCTATGCGGCCCTGGAGGTCTGGGCACCCCGTTGCCGCCTGGCGCCGATCGCCGAGCCCCAGGACGGCGTGCGCGGCGTGTTCGGTCTGCAGCCGGACAGCGACCAGCAGCCCTATCACCTGGAGCTGGACGGCGGCCATCCGGGCCGGTCGACCTGGGTCCTGGACACCACCACCCTGGGCGGCATCCTGCGTCATCAGATCCATCAGCTGAAATTCGGGCATCCGGCGTCGGGCGAAGAAGCCTCGCCCCCCATGCCGAGCATGACGGCGGATCTGCTCCGGCGGCTGATGCGCAGCTGGGGCATGATGACGGAGCGCAAGTTCGAGCGTCACCGGAAGGAGGCCCATGTCGAGGTGGTGATCGGGCTCTCCGCCGTTCACCGTGTCCTCAGGGCCCCGGCGGGCTCGGATGAGCCGTCGGGCGTCGCGTCCGGCGATGCCGGCATGCTCGAGGTCACACTCGAAGGCGACTCCGGCGCCTATTGGGCGTCCGCCCCCTCCGGTCCGGACGACGCGGTCGAGAGCCATCTGTGCACGGTGCGCGACGAAACGCCCGCCGGCCTGCGTCTGCAATGGCACGGGGACGACCAGGTCAGGCTCGCGGTGGGCGACCTGATCGCCGTTCGCCGGGCAGACCCCCCGGGGGGCGGCGGTCATTGGGCGGTGGGGTCCGTTCGCTGGATGCGGCACAAGCGGGCCGACCTCCTGCAGTTCGGCGTGGAGCTTCTCGCGCCGCGGGCCCAGCCGGTGACGATCAAGCCCTGCTCGGCGGACCGCGTCTGCGCCAAGCCGGTCAAGGGTCTCGAGCTGGCGCCCCAGGAGGAGTCGGGCATCGCGGCGACC
>JASFUT010000305.1:0-4132 GCA_050050175.1 Chromatiales bacterium | reverse complement strand
TGTCCTGTGACGAAGGCAGGCTGCCCGGTGCAGGCTGGGGGACTTCTACTTCTTCCTGCGCAGTCGATAGACGACGGCGGCGCCGGCCGCGCCCATCGCCAGCAGCGACAGCGAGCCAGGCTCCGGGACCTGCACGAATGCGTGTGTGCCGGCGAACGCCGGGCCTGTCGTCATTGCGAGAATTGCTGAAGCGAACCAGTTTGACCGCATTGGCTTACCCTCATGTTGCAGTTACCGGCATCCGGACAGGATGTGCCAGTCCAATGGGCAAGATCGGTGCCACCTCAATAACGAGGGGGCCTGCGGCCTGTCGGGGTCGGCAGGGGGCGCCGGGTGTGTAAAGATTCCTGACGCCGAATCGCGGTAGCCCAGCGGCGGGCGGGCGACGGCCGGGGACGGAAGCGATCCCTGGTCATCGGCACTTCGCTGCGGTGCAGGCCGCGGATACATGGGAGGGCCGCTCGGGCCGCCGGGGGGCGGGCGCCTCCTGCCGGGACAGGGCAGCCCGGGCGGCCCAGATGTATAGAATCCTGACAGTTGTGTCGGCCCGGGCCTCATGGCGGGGAGCCTGATCGGCCGGATGTCTGCGGACCGGTCAGCGGCCACCCGAGCTGGTGCACCATGGGCCGATAGCGGTCCCGGCGCGGCACCCGTGGGCCCCGGCGCCGAAGTCGCCCCCCACCCCGGGGCCTCAGCGGTTATTCGAATGGCGGGAGGCCACTGCGTGAGATCCTCCGCCAGCTTCGCCCGAGTCCTGCCCCGCCTGGCCCCGCCAGGAACCCACGTGGTTGTTGCCGCCCCTCCCGGCATGCCCCGCCAGCACAGGTGCGGTCTTGGTGCCCCGGCAAGATTCCGCTAACCTCCCCGGGACGGACGGGTGCCACCAAAGGCACATACAGGGCATTTGCCAGGGCTGGACACCCTGGGCGTCGATGCTGGCCGGTATCCCCAAACGGCGGATTGTGCAGGCGGATGAGCTCCTCTCCTGGCGCCATCGGCCGGCGGATGATCGCGCCATGCCCGGCGCTCACGGCCATGGGTGGCCAGGGGGAAGAGGTCGAGCCCGGAGAAGCGAGGGCGGGCGGCGCCCGGGCATTTTATTCCAAGGCCGACGTGTGCCCGTTGGTGATTCCGCTTCGCGGAGGCCCGCTGGAAGAGCTCGTTTCATGCGGGCTGAACATTTGGAAAGGGAGGGGGGTGTGAAGAGAATCGGATGGATCTGCAGGGCCGCTGTGCTGGCCCTGGGGCTGGTGCCGGCCGTCGGGTCGGCTGATGGCGAGATCGTCACTGGGGGGCCCGAGAACAGCGCGCAGTTCGTGGAGCTGGCTTCCGGAGGCTTTGGCCGGTTTCCGGACGGCGTCGGGGGCAACCCGATAGGGGATGCCTCAAGGAGCTACATCTGGTCCGACGCCTGGTTCCGCGGCAAGTACTATGCAGGCATCATCCGCAATGCCTTCGACGCGGAGAACACGACCCTGGCCGGGCGCCGGGCGGAGATCTGGGTCTATACCCCTGGCGGGACGACGGGAGCGCAGGGAGACTGGGAGCGGGTCTACGAGGCCCCGGTCATGCTCCGATTCCTGGGTATCCCGGTGGCGCGGGACGTCGGCTACCGGGGGATGATCGTGTGCGACGCCGGAGACGGCCGCGAGCGGTTGTACGTAGCGACCATAGGGCTTGTCGGTGGGATCCTCTACTCCGAAGACGGACAGAAGTTCCGTCCGACGAGCCTGCGGGGCCTGAGGCCTGTCAGGGACATCGGCTACAGGGCGCTCGCCTGCGTCGACGGTTGGCTGTACACGGCGGCGGCCGGGACCATGGGCTCTAGCGACGCAACCAACCGGCCGGTCGTGCTGGGTAATCCCAATCCGCTGCGGCGGAGGTGGCAGGAGGTCAGCCGGCCGGGCTTCGGCAATCCCGACAACTCGACCGTCTTCTCGATGACCGGCTTCGACACCGACGGCGACGGAAGCGCCGACGCTTTGGTCGCAGGAGCACTCAATGGAGTCGATGGCCTCGAGGTGCTTGCCGCCTGGGACACCTGTCCCGCGACCGATTCCTTCAGGAGCCGACTGTTGAGCTTTCTGCGGCCGTGCCACCTCGATTGGGACCGCGTTGTTGTCAGGGGGGCTTTCCGAGAGGATCTGGCTCCCGACGGCATACGCAGTGACGGCGCATCGGTGATGCAGCAGTTCGGGGACAAGGTGTACATCGGTGCTTCCAGGAGCCGAAGTTTCACCCGCGACGCGGCCGCGGAGGTACTGCGCCTTCATACCGACGGGTCGGTGGACATAGTGGTGGGGTCGCCCAGATCCGCTGCGAACGTCAGCGCCGGCAATACGCTGTTCGGCACAAAGATCAACTGCAATGAGATCGTCGCGGGCACCTGTATGCCCCTGAGCGGACTCGGCCCCGGCTTCGGCGAGGATCCGGAGACCGAGGGCCGGGCCGAGTACGCATGGATGATGGCCGTGCACGCAGCAGCGGCGGGCAAATACCTTTATGTTTCGACGTTCGAGAACGGGCTGTTGAATCCGGACCCGACCCTGGATGACGGCGAGGTGGAGGATCTGCTGCTTGCCGGGCTTGGCTACGATCTCTGGCGCACCGCTGACGGTGTCAGCTGGGAGCGCGTGCTGGAGGCCGACAACGGCAATCCTCTGGCGACGGGCGGCCGCAGTCTGGAGTCCACGCCCTACGGGTTGTTCGTCGGCACCGCCAACTCGCAGACCACCCATCCGCTCGGGGGGGCCGCGGTGCTCCTCGGGCGCTGCTTCGAGCCGGACACCGACCCGCTGGCCGACGCCGGCACCGGGCGGGTGTACTTCGATACTGCCGGCGACGGTGAGCAGATCCTCTTGAACGGGAAGGGCTCCGGCGCAAGGGCGTGCGGCGCCGGCATCGGGTCCTACCTCTGGCGTTCCGGTGGCTGCCTGAGTCCGGGGGCTGAGGAGGGAACGACGGAGACCGTCGCGCTCAGCCAGGGGCCCGGCATCCAGACCTACTCCCTGACGGTCACCGATACCAATGGGCGCTCGGCTTGCGACGATGTGGAGATCGAGGTGAGCACCGATCTGCCGCCCATCGCCGCGATCACCTCGCCGCTAGGCTTCCCGCCCTTTCCGGGCGCACTGCCGGCCGTCGCCGTTCCCGATCCGGACGGGGACGGCTTCGTCGACGTGCCGATCACCGGCAGCTGCTCGGACCCCGAGGGCATGCTCGCCTCCTGTGAGTGGCTGGTCGCGCCCTCGAGCACCCTGGCGGCGCCCCCCGGCGTGCTGGGCAACACGGTCACCGTCCCGGTGGGCCTCGAGCTGAGCTTCCGCGGCGTGGTGATCTGGCTGGTGGCGACCGATGTCAACGGCTACCAGTCCGCGGCCGGTCTGACGATCGTGGGTGACTTTTCCCCCTGATGCCCGGCGCCGGAGCCGGGGCCCTCGCGGACCCGGGCAGGCGCCTGCACAGCCCGACGATCGGCCGCCCGAGGTCAGGGTACCCCCGATGGTGAAGGGGGGCGCCCGCTGACGACCTTGCCGATGCGCAGGCGGGCCTCGTCGCTCAGCTCCGTGAACTTGAGGCCGATCCGCCATCGGTTCGCCTCCGGGAGCTGCCCGATCCACACCACCGTCCCGATGGCCTGGATCGGGGATAACTCTCCCTCGACGTCGATCTCGAGGCGCAGGCGGGACGCAACCGGAAAGGACTCGGGGGACAGCAGCCGGATGCCGGTCAAGCTGATGTCCTCGCCGAGCAGATTCCAGACCCGTTGGGGGGATCGATTCGGCACAGGTGTCGCGCTGGCCGAGGCGTCGAGCCAGACGCGGACGCGCATCCGCCTTTCGGCCATGACCGGGCTCTCCACAGAGTGGTTCATGTACAGTCTAGATCAACCTGGACGCGCTTCGGACATCCACTGGGCGTCCGACATGCCCGGTCGGCCTAAGGCGGGCGATGTGCAAGGCGGTTCTCCGACCCGTCGGTATGGAGGCGTCCGGGACGTCCGGATCGCGCCCCAGGTCCGGCGCGGCCCGCGGGGGATTTGAGATAGGTTCTAATACGGGCAGCTTTGGGCCACCCCGGCCTCGCCATCCGTCGTCCAGAGATCCTTCGACAAGCTGATCGATTTCGCTTG
>JASFUT010000304.1:0-4162 GCA_050050175.1 Chromatiales bacterium | reverse complement strand
ACTCAACAAGAGTGCAAAGTTGCCCTTCGGCCCGAGGGTCTTGCCGTTCTCGTCGTCCACGAAGGCAATCCTGGGGTCGTGCTCCTGCAACCGCTCCAGCTTGCGGTGGGTCTGGTCCGTCGAGCCGTCGTCTCTGATCAGCAGCAGCCAGCGGGTGTGGGTCTGCCTCTGGATGCTGGCGATCTGCTCCTCGACGAACCGGGCCCCGTTGTAGGTCGCCATCACGATGACCGCGTCCGCGCGCGCCCGATCCCGATCAGGACGGCCGTCGCCCCGGTCCGGCACGGGAGCCACCTGCGGGGCCGTCACGCGCGCCGGGGCCGGTGGCCCGCATCGGGCACGGATACCGCGAGTCGTGCGGAAGGCCCAGGCCCGCCGACGGGGGAAGGGCCGCGCGGCTGCGTTCTCAGTCGGCGGAAAGGCACGTCAGCGCCCCTCCCCGGACACAGACGAGAACAGCTCGGCGAAGCTCGCCGCGGATGCCTCCCGGGAGAAGCTCGCCCGCACCCGGAGCGAGGCAGCCGCCACGAGCCGGGGCGCCAGGTCCGGCTCGTGAATAATCCGGCCCACGGCCTCCGCGATCTCCTCCGGCGCCCGTTCGTTCACGAGCAGCCCCGTCTCCCCGTCTTCGACCGAGTCGACGATGCCGCCGAGACGAGTCGCCACCACCGGAGTGCCCACGGCCATCGATTCCAGGAACGTGAGCCCCTGCGCCTCCACCCAGCCGTCCGGTCCCGTGCGGGACGCGCCCACGAAGGCATCCGCGGCCGCCATGCAGGCACGCACCTCGTCCGGCTCCACCCAGCCCAGGAATCGGACGTGTTCCCCTATGCCGAGCTCTGCCACGAGACCCTCCAACGCTCCCCGGTCCTGGCCTTCGCCGACCACGATCAGTGAGACGTCCGGTCGCTGATCTCTGAGGAGATCCACCGCCCGAATGACGTCGTCCACTCCCTTCTCCTCGACCAGACGCCCTACGGTCACCAGCAGGGGCCCGGCTCCGCGCCGATGGCGCTCGCGCAGGGCGTGTGCCCGCTCGGCCGACCGCTTGCTTGCCAGCCCCACGTCGACCCCCATGGGTATGCGCCGGACCTTGTCCTGTTCCGGGACCAGGTCAGAGATGCCCCGCTCGGTGAAGCTGCTGTTGACCGTGACCGCATCGGCCCGGGCAAGGGCCAGCCGTTTGAGAGCCGACATCGTCCGCCCCCGCAGGGCGAACAGGTCGCCTCCGTGGACGGTCACCACGTGCGGAACGCCCGCGAGCCGGCTCGCGATCGTCCCCGTGAATCCCTGAGGCAGGATCCAGTGGGAGTGGACAATATCGTAGCTCCGAGTGAGGAGGCGACGGTAGATCGCCAGGAGCTCGGCGCCCACCAGGACCGGAAGCTTGAGCTTCTCGACGGGTCGCTTGCGCAGATTAATCATGGCGCCGCCCCGGTAGCACACCGTCTGGGCCGACGCGGGCCAGGCGTAGCGGAACCGTTCGGTGCGGACTCCCGCCAGCGTCTCGCTGCGGGCCGCCCCGGGGGCATGGGGCGCAAGCACGTCGACCTGCCAGCCCAGCACCTGGAGGTCCTGCGCCAGATGGAGCACGAACGGGGTGGTGCTGTCCCCTTCCCAGCGCGGGAAATTGGAGGTTACGCACAGGACACGTCCCGCCGCGCGGCGGGGCGGGTCCGCGGGCGCATCCGGCCGCCCCGTATGGGCGGGGACGCTCCGTGCGAGCCGCCGCTCCGCAGGACGGGTCATGGCTGCCTCCTCGGTGCCGTCATTCCTCGCCGCGGCCTCCATCAGCGCCCGACCCGCGCTCCAGCTCCATCCGCTTGACCCGATCCAGGGTCATCTCCAGCAACTGGCGGTTGAAGGAGATGAGGTCCGCCACCAAGCCGATCAGGTAGGTGGCGAAGCCCATCAGCAGGAGAACCCCCCCGAGCAGCAGGGACTGGACGTGGCCGGCCCCGCCGTCGTTGAAGTAGTAGAAGAGGAACCGCACGACAGGGATCAGGCCCAGGACGCTGAGTGCCGTGCCGATGTAGAAGAAGAAGCGCAACGGCTGGTACATGGCGTAGACGCGCACCATCGTGCTCAGCGAGCGCTCGATGAACCGCGGGATGCTCCGGAACAGCCGGGACTCCCGGGTCTTCGGATTGGTGCCCACGGGCACGGAGGTCACAGCCATGTTGCGCTTGCCGGCCTGGATCAGCATCTCGATGGTGTAGCTGAAGGACGAGACGATGTTGAGCTTGATGGCGGCGTCGCGCGATATGGCCCGGAAGCCGCTTACCGCATCCGGGACCCAGATGCCGGCGAGCTTGCGCACGACCCCGCTGCCGAACCACTGGAGGAGCTTCTTCGCGCGGGAAAAATGCTCCACCTTGGCGGTCTGCCGGTCGCCGACGACGATGTCCGCCCGGCCGTCCAGGATGGGCTGAATGAGCGCGGGGATGTCCCGACCTGCGTACTGGTTGTCGCCGTCGGTATTGACGATGATATCGGCGCCCGCATGCAGGCAGGCATCCAGCCCGCGGCGAAAAGTGCGTGCCAGGCCCATGTTGCGCTTGTTGCGCACGATGTGGTCGACGCCGATCTCATGCGCGACCTGTACCGTGCGGTCGGTGCTGCCGTCGTCGATGATCAGGATCTCCACGACATCCACCCCCGGGATCTTCCGCGGGATGTCGCCCACGGTCTCCGGAAGAGTCCGCTCCTCGTTGTAGCAGGGTATCTGGACGATGAGCTTCATCGGGGCTCCTGGGTTCTGCCGGCAGGGCAAGGCCCACCGCCTCTGTCCCGCCTTATCCGGACACTACCGGCGGGTCCCGCATCGGTTATACGGACCCATCGGGTGCGCGCGCGACGTTCGCGATTGTATCGCCAAACGGCAACCGTTTCCGGAAGGGGTCGCCGGCCCCGCGCGCCTTTCCGTGGTGCACCAGCCCACGGGCTGACGGCCGACGGCACGGGCCGAAGGGGCGGCGGCTACCGCAGGCGCCGTATCTCCGCCCCCACGCCGACGCCGAGGCGGTCCGCCGCCCGCGCCCGGTCGAGGGCGACCTCGACCAGCCCGCAGGAGTCGCGGTACCAGAAGGGCCGACCGGGCGGGGCCTCGGCAAATGTGCGGGCGAAGCGGGTCTCGATTCCGCCCACTTCGAGCACGGCCGCCTCGGGCAGGGAGTCGGCCCGCAGCCCGGTCAGCAGGTTCCCGTAGGTGTCGATGTAGATTACGGCCGGGAGGTCGTCGGGCCAGTCGTGGCCGATCATGGCCCCGGAGTCCAGGGGCGTGGGCGTCAGGGTCTCGCCGCGGGCCAACCGCGCCCCCACGGGGGCGAACAGGTCGCGGCCGTGGAAGCTGTCCGACAGGCGCGCCGGGCGCCAGTCGATGCGAAGGAGCCTGGCCCGGGAGGCGCGTCGCGCGGCCAGGGCCAGGAGGCCGTTGTCGGGCCCGACGTACCAGCGCCCGTCCGCCTCCAGGGCGAGCGCCGCGCGATCGGTGCCGACCCCCGGGTCGACGACACAGATCAGGACGCTGTCGGCGGGGATGTCGCGGACGAGCGCCGGGAGGAGGTAGGCGGCCAGATCCGGCCGCCAGGCGGGTGCATCGGACAGGAGGGGGATGACGGGATGGCCGGGTGCCTGCGCGGCGAGCACTGCGTGCATCTGTCCCACGTAGGGGCTGCCGACCCCGAAGTCGGTGAACAGGCAGATGGGGCGTGGACCGGGCATTGTCATTCGGGCGGCTCGTCCGGCTGAAGCGGGGACCGGCTGGTGCCGGCGGGCAGATCGAGGCGGGCTTCAGGCGGAGGAGGATAACCCGGTTCCGCTGTCCGGCTGAAGCCGGACCTACACGGGGGGTTGGCGGATGCTCGCCGCTCCTGCGGCGGACCTTTCTCCCCTAGGAGCGCTCGCTGAGCGCGAACGGGCGCCGCCAAGGCCGTATTCGCCGGGAGGGCGCGCCTCCCACCGGCCGCGACTCCGCCGCCGCAAGGAAAGGGGTCCAAGGAAAGGGGTCGGTGACAAATGAGAAGCGTTTGTCACCGACCCCTTTTTGGACCTTCGGCGAAGCTGCATTCGCGGCTGACAGCCGCTCCTACGGCACGGAGCTGAATAACGGGCTTGGCGGATGCTCGTCGCTATGCGGCGGACCCTTCTTCGGTAGGAGCGC
>JASFUT010000303.1:0-4173 GCA_050050175.1 Chromatiales bacterium | reverse complement strand
ACCTTCATAGCAATCCCCCCCTCCTCCGAATGCTTATCTGCGAGTTCCCTTTTGATTTTAACAGAATCCGCGCCCTAGCCGGGTGCTGGCTGGACGAGCAGGCCCATCCTACCGCTTGATTCGGTAGGCCCTGTCAGCTGCGCTGGGGTCTGGCGGAAGACTGCAAGTGTGAGAAGCTGCGTCTGGAGATCGGGAGCTTCTCAGGGCCCACGCTGTTGAGCCTGTGCCAGGACATTCACGCCAAGATCGTCGCCCGCCACTTCACGGCGGTCTTCGCCCTGCTCCCCCAGCGCCTTGCCGATGAGCCTTATGTCCGTCGCAAACATGACTGCCGAGTGAACTTCCCCAGCGCCCTCTCAGAGATGAGGAACAACATCGTTCGCGGATGGCTCGCGGGGCGGGGAGGCCCAAGCCCGGTGGTGGAGCACGATGCGCTCGATCACGGACAGCATCCGCATCTCGGCGCGGCCGCCCCGTTCGGGACGCACCGGGAGCCCCTTGGGCATTCGGCTGTCCGGCTCCGGCCCGGGGCAGTGCCGGGATAGCTGGTGACGAGGTCCTGCAGGAGCTGCGCCCCGCGCAGCTCGCCGGCGTTGCCGAACTGGGGATAGGACTGGTGGTGAGGAAGTCCAGCTTGCTCAGGGTGCCGAAGGCGGGGTCGGGGAAGGATAAGCCGCCGCCCGGCTCGGCTCCCCGGACGGGCTTTTTGTCGATTCCGGCCACGGGGCCGGCCGCGTCAAACGCGGCAGAAAGATCCCGGCGCCGCCGCGCTCTATCGAGCCCCACGAGTCGCCCGCGACCTTCCCGACGAGGAGGCCGCCGCCGCGCGAGGCCTCGGACGCAGGCTCAACAGCGCCGCCCTTCCGGCCCCCGGGTGGACCCCCATCCGGCCCCCTGCTAGCATGGATCGTCCCCAGCAAGGAGCCCCGAGCATGCCCGAAGTCGTGATGTACTCGACGGCCATCTGCCCCTACTGCATCCGTGCCAAGATGCTTCTTTCCAGGAAAGGGGTGGATTTCGAGGAGATCCGGATCGACGGCGACCGTAAGCGCATGCAGGAGATGATGGAACGCAGCCGCCGCCAGACGGTTCCCCAGATATTCATCGGCGATCACCACGTCGGCGGCTTCGACGAGCTCGCCCGGCTCGAGGCATACGGCAAACTCGACCCGCTGCTCGGGCTCGCCCCTCACGACGACGAGGCCGCGGTGCCCCACGCCTCGGACGCCTCCGAGGACGGGCCCACCTGAGCACCATGCCGAGCGAGCCTGCGCAGACCGTCCGGCTCGACAAGTGGCTGTGGGCCGCCCGCTTCTTCAAGACCCGCGCCCTGGCGGTGGAGGCGATCAACGGCGGCAAGGTCCATCTCAACGGGCAGCGCACCAAGCCGGGCAAGGACGTGCGGGTGGGCGCGCGCCTGAGAGTTCACAAGGGCGAGCAGGAGTGGGATCTGCTGGTCACGGCCCTGAGCGACCGTCGCGGCCCGGCCAGTCAGGCCCGGGAGCTCTACGAGGAGACAGAGACGAGCATTCGGCGACGGGAGGCTGCGGCCGAGCAGCGGCGCCTCACCCGTGCATCCTCCGCCCAGCCCGTCACCAGGCCGAACAAGCGCGACCGACGCCTGATCCACCGCTTCAAGCAGGACGGCCGGTGAGGACATGGATCAGGACGCCTTCCGCCGCACATACCGCGACGTCAACGACCGCGCCTGCGTCTACGAGAAGAGCATCCTGACCAACCAGTGCCGATGCTCCCAGTCGGAGCGCTTCTGCATTGCCGAGCGCGAGGGGGTCCACTGCCGATCCGACGCCGCTCAGCAGCAGTGCATCGAATGGCTGGAACTGGTGCGCTCCAATGCGCGCTTCGCCCTGCGATCCGACGAGGACCGCCGCTCCCTGCCCCACGCCAAGGCCATGCGGGTCCAGGTCGGCGGGCTGCGCGGCCTGCACAAGGCCCTGGAGCCCGAGGCCCCACCGCCCAAGCCCATCCCCGACGTCTTCGCACTGCTCAGCCGGGCGCGCGAGACCTACGAATCCCTCGACCACACGCCGTTCCAGGCGGTGATCCAGGAGGTGGCCGCCTACAGAGGCCGGCCGCGCTCCGCCCGGCGGCGCAACCGCTGAGCCTCGCGCCGGCCTGCCCCGGCCGCACAGCTCGGGTATAATCTGCGCCTTGCGCAGACCCCCGCTTCGCCCACGACAAGACTCTGGCCATCCATGGACAAGACCTACGACCCCCACGCCATCGAGCAGCGCTGGTACCGGACCTGGGAGGAGCGCGGCTACTTCGCCCCGGAGCAGACGTCCACGGGCGGCACCTTCTGCATCATGATCCCGCCGCCCAACGTCACCGGAAGCCTGCACATGGGGCACGCCTTCCAGGACACCATCATGGACGCCCTGATCCGCTATCACCGCATGAAGGGCGACAAGACCCTGTGGCAGGCCGGCACCGACCACGCCGGAATCGCGACCCAGATGGTGGCGGAGCGCCTGATCAACGCCGAGGGCAGGACCCGCCACGACTACGGGCGCGAGCGCTTCATCGAGCGGGTCTGGCAGTGGCGCGAGGAGTCCGGCGGGCACATCACCCGGCAGCTGCGCCGCATGGGCGCCTCGCTCGACTGGTCCCACGAGCGGTTCACCATGGACGAGGGCCTGTCCAACGCCGTCCAGGAGGTATTCATCCGGCTGTTCGAGGAAGGGCTGATCTACCGCGGCAAGCGCCTGGTCAACTGGGACCCGGTGCTGCACACGGCGGTCTCCGACCTGGAGGTGCTCTCCGAGGAGGAGTCCGGCCACATGTGGGACATGCGCTACCCGCTGTCCAACGGCCAGGGCCACCTGGTGGTGTCCACCACCCGACCCGAGACCCTGCTCGGCGACTGCGCGGTGGCGGTGAACCCCGAGGACGAGCGCTACAGGCGCCTGATCGGCGAGCTGGTGGAGCTGCCGCTCACGGGCCGGCGCATCCCCATCGTCGCCGACGAGCACGCCGACCCCGAGTTCGGCACCGGGTGCGTGAAGGTCACCCCGGCCCACGACTTCAACGACTACCAGGTCTGGCTGCGGCACCGCGACGAGAAGTCGATCGCCGAACAGCCCCACGGCGGGCTGATCAACATCTTCACCCCCGATGCATCCGTCCGGGAAAACCAGGCGGAGGAAGGGGCGCTGATCCCGGACGCCTACATCGGCCTGGACCGCTACGAGGCGCGTCGGCGCATCGTCGCCGACCTCCAGGCCCAGGGACTGCTGGAGCAGGTCCGCGACCACAGGCTCGTCGTGCCCCGGGGAGACCGCTCCGGGGCGGTCATAGAGCCCTTCCTTACCGACCAGTGGTACGTGCGGGTCAAGCCCCTGGCGGAGCCGGCCATCGGGGCGGTTCAGGACGGGCGCATCCGCTTCGTCCCGGACAATTGGAAGAACACCTACTTCGACTGGATGGGCCGCATCGAGGACTGGTGCATCAGCCGCCAGATCTGGTGGGGCCACCGCATCCCCGCCTGGTACGACGACGCCGGCAACTGCTACGTGGGCCGCTCCGAGGCCGAGATCCGCCGGCGGCACGCCCTGCCCGACCATCTTGTCCTCGAGCAGGACCCGGACGTGCTGGACACCTGGTTCAGCTCCGCCCTCTGGCCCTTCTCCACCCTCGGCTGGCCCGAGGACACCGCGCGGCTGCGCGACTTCTACCCCACGTCGGTGCTGGTCACCGGCTTCGACATCATCTTCTTCTGGGTCGCCCGGATGATCATGATGGGGCTCAAGTTCATGGGTGACGTGCCCTTCCGCGAGGTCTACATCCACGGCCTGGTGCGCGATGCCCACGGCAACAAGATGTCCAAGTCCAAGGGCAACGTGCTCGACCCCATCGACCTGATCGACGGCATCGAGCTCGAGGCCCTGGTCGAGAAGCGCACCCGCGGCATGATGCAGCCGCACCTGCGCCAGCAGATCGAACGGCACACCCGCGAGGACTTCCCGGACGGCATCCCCTCCTTCGGAACCGACGCGCTGCGCTTCACCTTCGCGGCGCTCGCCTCGCGCGGGCGCGATATCAACTTCGACCTGGGGCGCATCGAGGGCTACCGGAACTTCTGCAACAAGCTCTGGAACGCCGCCCGCTACGTGCTGATGAACACCGAGGGGCGGGACTGTGGGCAGAACGGCG
>JASFUT010000302.1:0-4175 GCA_050050175.1 Chromatiales bacterium | reverse complement strand
GTGTCGCCCAGCTCCCAGAGCACGGACTCGCCCGCCTCCAGCTTGAAGGAGCCCCACCAGCCGGAGGGGCCCGGGGCGCCGGGCTCGTCGGGCGCCGGTGCGGGCGTCAAGTCACTCATGTCATCGCCTCTGCATCGCCGTGGAGAGCTGCGGAGCCACTCGCGGGCGGCCAGCGCCGGTCTCCGATCCGGCCGCATGCCCTTGTCCGTAAATCCGTATATGGCGCTCCGGGTCCGCCAGCGGGCCATTCACCGCCTGCCCGGCACTGGCCCGATCCCGCGTCCAGCACTGGGCGGAACCGGTCCAAGTCGTCCAACACCACCGCGTGGAACAGGTTGTAAGTGGTGCTCTCCTCCCCGCGCCCCGTAGAGAAAGGTCGGGAAGGTCCGTCCGGCGGCAGGTGAGCCGGCCGGTGAGCCAGGGATCGCCGTTGTAGGCGAATGTTATCGGTTTGTCCCGGGTGAGGATATCGTCGACATCCCAGCCGGCCAGACCCTGACGGTGCTGGCGCGGCGGCTCGAGCTCCGGAAGGCTCGCCGTGCTCACACCCGGACCCGAAGATCCGGGACTTGACGGCTCAGGATGTCACTTCCGCGCCCCGGGGCGTGCGGAGGACCGCCCGGCGCCCAGACCAGAGTCGCCCATGCACCTCGGGAGCCTGCGGCAACAGGCCAGCGTCCGGGCGTCTCAGCCGCCGCCGAGCAGGGCCAGCGCCTGGCGGGCGATCTCGCGCTCCTCGTCGGCGGGGATGACCAGAACGGCCACCCGGCTCCGGGACGCCTGGATCCTGGCGGGCGCGTTTCCCACGCCCGCGTTGAGCTCCGGGTCCAGCGCGATGCCAAGGCCTTCCAGCCCGGCACATACCTGCGCCCTCACCCAGGGATCGTTCTCGCCGATGCCTCCAGTGAACACCAGGGCGTCGAGCCGCCCCAGGACCGCGAGGTACGCGCCCAGGTATTTTCGGGCCCGGTAGCAGAACATGTCCCGGGCCAGCGCGGCGCGCTCGTCACCAGCCTCGGCCCGCCGGTGAATCTCGCGCATGTCGCCGCTGCCGCACACCCCCTTGAGCCCGCTGCCCCCGTTGAGCAGATCGAGCACGCCCGAGGCATCCAGGCCCTCCAGGTGCTCCAGCAGGGGCGGGAGCGCCGGGTCCAGGTCGCCGCTGCGGGCGGCCATCATGAGACCTTCAGCCGGCGTGAAGCCCATGGAGGTATCCATGCTCCGGCCGCCGTGGATAGCCGCCGCACTGGCTCCGTGGCCGAGATGCAGGGAGACCAGGTCCAGTGCCTCGGCGGGCTTCCCGAGCATCTCCGCGGCCTGGCGGGAGACGTGCCCGTGGGAAATGCCGTGGAAGCCGTAGCGGCGGATGCCGTGGCGCTCGCACAGATCCCGGGGCAGCGCATAATCCCGGGCATACGACGGCAGCCCGTGATGGAACGCCGTGTCGAACACCAGCACCTGAGCCACTCCCGGAAACCGCTCCAGCGCCATCTCCACACACGCCAGATTGGGCGGGTTGTGCAGCGGCGCGAGCTCGGAGAGCCCACGCAGCCGGTCCATCGTCGACCCGCCGACCCGAACCGGCTGGTAGAGGGCGCCGCCGTGCACCACCCGGTGCCCCACGGCACCGAGACGGGCTCCGCCGTCCAGCAACCCGAGCGCATCCATCCGGTCGAGCAGGCGCCGCAGGGCCTCCCGGTGGTCGGCGGCGCGGCCTTGCCAATCCTCGGAGCGGGCTTCCCCGCCCGCGCCCCAGGCGAGGTGAAGGCTGGCTGCCCCGGTACCCACCCGCTCGACCTGCCCCTCGGCCAGCACGTTCAGCCGCGGGCCGTCGAACAGCTTGACCTTGACGCTGGAGCTTCCCGCGTTGACGACGAGCAGGTTCGGTTCCAAGTCCGCGACTCCCCGTGCTGAGATCCCCCTGACCAACCCTAGAGGCCGATCTCCGGTTCCGCCACCCGCTCCTGCCTGGGCACCCCGTCGGCCGGTGTATAGTTGGACCCTGGCCGGGCTTCACGGGCTCCATCCCATGGAAACGGACGGCTTGATATACGCATATCTGCTCGACGGCAAGGGCGGCGGCCGGCGCCTGGGCTGGAGCGAGATCACCGAGTGGACGCCGGAGCAGGGCCTGCTCTGGGTCCATCTGGACTACACGGCGCCACCGGCAAAGGACTGGCTGCGCAACGCCAGCGCCCTCGACCCCACCGCCGTGGAGACCCTGCTCGCCGAGGAGACCCGTCCCCGGGCGGCAGTCGTCGGCGACGGCCTTCTGGTGTGCCTGCGGGGCGTCAACATGAACCCGGGCGCGGACCCGGAGGACATGGTGTCGATCCGGGTGTTCTGCAACGGCAGCCGCATCGTCAGCACCCGCCACCGCCGGCTGATGTCGGTGATCGATCTGGTGGAGTCCCTGGACGCCGGGCGGGGCCCCAGGGGACCCGGGGACTTTCTGGTCGCCATCACCGGCCGGCTGGTGGATCGCATGAGCGCGGTGATTCAGGAGCTGGAGGACCGCGTGGACCAGGCGGAGGACCAGATCCTGGCCGGCCCCGCCCACGACCAGCGCCGCGCCCTGCTCCAGGTCCGGCGCGAGGCGATCCTGCTGCGTCGCTACCTGGGCCCCCAGCGGGATGCCCTGGCGAGGCTGCAGACCGAGCCCACGGAGTGGCTGTCGCCGGGCCACAGGGTCAGGCTCCGGGAGACCGGCGACCGGGTCACCCGCTACGTGGAGGACCTGGATGCCGTGCGCGACCGCGGCGGGGTGGCGTCCGAGGAGCTCATGAGCCGTCTGTCCGAGCAGCTCAACAGCCGCATGTACCTGCTCTCCCTGGTGGCGGCCGTCTTCCTGCCCCTGGGGTTCCTCACCGGCCTGCTCGGCATCAACGTCGGCGGCATCCCCGGCGCGGACAACCCCTGGGGGTTCTGGGAGGCGGTGGGGATCCTGACCACCGTGGCCGTCGTGCAGATCCTGGTGTTCCGGCGCAAGCGCTGGCTCTGACCCGGGCCGTGCGGTCCCGCTGCAGGTCTTGTTGTGGGTCCCGTTGTGGGTCCCTTCGGCAGGACATCGCCTCAGGAGAAATATTGCTGTCCGGCTTTACGACCTACATGGACGGAGGCTCCAGCGAGCCCGGCGTCGCGTAGACGTCCTGGAAGGCGTTGAGCTGCTCCTCGACGCCCTCGGCGTCCTTGAACCGCGCAATGTGGAACAGGGCGTCGCCCTCGTTGGCGAGCGGAAGGGTGGAGCGCCCGATGACGATGCCGGTCCACGGGGAGTTGACGGCGCACACCCGCTCGCCGAAGGGGTCGGCGATCACCGCCAGGGTCTGGTCCTTGGCAACCCGTGTGCCCAGAGGCGCCGCGGTACGCACGATCCCGCTCTCGGAGGCCCGGACCCAGCCGCTCGATCGGGCCACCACCGGCTCGGCCCGGGCTCGCTTGCGCAGCTTGGCCGGCGGCAGCATCTGCAGGGCGCGCAGGGTGTCGAGTATGCCCACCAGGCCCGCGCGGATGCTGAGCTCATCGAACCTCAGCGCCTCCCCTCCTTCGTAGAGCAGTATCCGGACCCCCTCGTCCGCCGCCGTCTGCCGCAGAGAGCCGTCGCGCAGGTCCGAATCCAGGAGCACGGGCACGCCGAAGGCCCGGGCCAGCTCCAGCGTCTCGGGATCCTTCAGGTGGGCGCGGATCTGCGGAAGGTTCGCCCGATGCACCGCGCCCGTGTGCAGGTCGATGCCGTACTGACAGTGCGCGACGATCTCGGTCATGAACAGGTGGGCGAGCCGCGCCGCCAGAGACCCCCGCTCCGATCCGGGAAAGGAGCGGTTGAGGTCCCGGCGGTCGGGCAGGTAGCGCGAGTGATGGATCAGCCCGTGGACGTTGACAACGGGCACGGCGATCAGAGTGCCGCGCAGCCGCCGCAGGGACGAGTGGCGCAGCAGGCGGCGGATGATCTCGGCCCCGTTGAGCTCGTCCCCGTGGATCACCGCGCACACGAACATGCAGGGTCCGTCCCGCCGGCCCCGCGCCACGTGAACGGGCATGGAGAGCTGGGTGTGGGTGTAGAGCCGGGCCACAGGCAGGTCGACGGTGCGCCGCTCGCCCCGGCCCACCCGCTGCCCGCCGATGACGAAGGGCTCGACCATATCAGCCCTTGCCGCGGGTACGCGTCTTGTTCG
>JASFUT010000301.1:0-4221 GCA_050050175.1 Chromatiales bacterium | reverse complement strand
GGGGGGCGGTGAGCATCCTCCTCGGCGACACGCAGATCACCACCAACGTCCCCGTCGGCGGCTCGGGCGGAGAGCGCGCCCTGGGCACTCGTCTGAGTGCCGATGTCGCAGAGCGGGTGCTCGGGGACGGCGAGACCTGGGTGGACCGGGCCTTCGTGGTGGACGACTGGTACGTCGCCGCCTATGAGCCCATCGACGACGTCGAGGGCAACCGGGTAGGCGCCCTCTACGCGGGCTTCCTGGAGGCGCCCTTCCGCGAGGCCAACCGCCGCAATCTGACCGTTCTCGTGGGTCTGGCGGCCCTGGCCCTGGTATTCGCCATCGGCCTCGGCATCCGGGGTGCGGAATCGATCTTCGGGCCGGTGGAGGCCATGGCGCGGGTAGTCCGCGCGGGGCAGGCCGGCCGGCGCCTGCGCATAGGCAGGGTGTCGTCGCGCGACGAGATCGGCACCCTGGCTCGGCAGTTCGACGATCTGCTGGATCAGCTCGACCAGCGCAACCGTGAGATACAGCGTGCCGCCGAAATCCTGGAGCAGAAGGTCCTGGAGCGCACTCAGGAGCTGAGCGATCAGAACCTCAGGCTGCAGGAGACCATCGACCTGCTGCACCAGACCCGCCGCCAGCTGGTCACCGCAGAGAAGCTCGCAGCGCTCGGGGAGCTGACGGCGGGCGTGGCCCACGAGATCAACAACCCGGTGGCGGTCATTCTGGGCAACGTGGAGGTGATGATCGAGAGGCTCGGCCCGCACGCCGAGCCCTTCCGCACCGAGCTCGATCTGATCATCGAGCAGGTGGATCGGATCCGCGCCATCGTCAGCAGGCTCCTTCAGTATTCCCGTCCCGCCGAGTATGCGGGCCAGATCGAGGAGATCGATGTCAACGGGGTCGTGGAGGACAGTCTGGTCCTCGTCCGCCACGAGCTCGCGCGCAAGGGGGTGAGGCTGAGCACCCGCCTGGAGGCCGGTACCGGCGTGTGCATCAATCCCCAGGAGCTCCAGCAGGTGCTCGTCAATCTCCTGCTCAACGCCACCCGGGCGGTGGGGCAGGGCGGGTCCGTGGCGGTCGAGACCGCCGACTGGGGGGACATCGGGGCGGTGATCCGGGTGCGCGACGACGGCCCGGGCATTCCCCCGGATCAGCTCGAGCGCATCTTCGACCCCTTCTTCACGACCAACCCGGAGCAGGGCTCCGGGCTCGGTCTGTCCGTGAGCTACGGACTGGTGGCCCGCTATGGCGGGCGGATAACCGTTGACACACTGCCCGGCCGCGGCGCCTGCTTCAACGTGCTGCTGAGGCGCGTCCCGACGGCTGCGGCGGGACAGGAGACGCCGGCCGGCGAGTGTGTGGACGTTACCTGATACGGGCTCGGCCCGAGGAGACCGCAATGGACGAAGATGTTCTGAACCAGCAGGTCCGCAAGTTCCTGAAGCGCACCGGCATCAACGCGCAGCGCGAGATAGAGGGGGCGGTGCGCGACGCCCTGGCGCACGGCCGGCTGGGCGGCGGCGAGACCCTGTCGGCCTCCATGACCCTTCGGGTGCCGGAGCTGGACCTGGAGGTCAGGATCGACGGCGATATCGCGCTGGAGTAGCGCCGGGCCCGAGGGCGTGCGGAGCTGCGGCGCTCAGGGGGTCCAGACCATGCGGCCCAGCTCCTGGAAGTCGTAGCCGCCGAGGTGCTCGGCGGCCCGTCGCGCCGCGCCGCCCCGCAGGCCGTCGAGCAGGTGCTGGAAGAGCGTGCGGAAGAAGACCGGCCGCGGCAGCGCCAGGTCGAAGGCCTCCCGTCCCAGCGGCAGGAATCCGATGCCGAACTCGCCCGCCGCGGACTGAGCGCCCGGCGCCGCGTCGGCCTGGCCCGTGGCCAGCAGGGAGGCGGCCTCGTGCTCGCTGCAGGCGCGGGCCACCACGTCGAGCGCGGCCACATCCGCCCCGTGCTCGCCCAGGATCTCCTCGAAGTAGCGTTGGGACCCCGCCCCCTGCTGGCGCAGCGCCCAGCGCAGAGGGCGCCGGAGCAGCTCCCCGGGGGGCTGCGCGCGCACGTGCGGCGCCAGCAGCAGCCCCTGGACACGGTGGAACAGGCGCACCAGGACCCACTGGGTGTGCTCCGGGTGCTTGCGCAGCAGGGCGGGATGCCGCTGATCGCTCTGCTCGGCCGGGCCCCAGTGGATGGCGCAGGCATCGGCGCGGCGGCGGGCGAGCAGGGCGAGACCCAGGCCCGTGCCCGTGGCGGTGTAGCTCACCAGGGCCCGGGCCTGGATCTCCTGGGCGAGATGGCTCACCACCCGGTTCAGCAGGGGGTCGTCGCTGCCCGCGAGAACCAGCCGGTCGGTCAGCACGCCGCCGTGGCTCGACTCGATCAGCCACTGGTCGATCAGCTCACGTGGGAACAGCCACTTGCCTGTGATCTTGGTCCCCGGCAGGCGCCCTTCGCTCGCCAGCGCGTAGACCTTCTTCTCGTTGATCTGCAGGTACTCGGCGAGCTGGCGCACGCCCATGAAACGGGGCTCGGGCGCGGCCTCGTTGCCGCCGGGGCCCGCGCCGTCTCCCGGGACGCCGCCCCTCACGTGCCGGTCCGGCGGGGACGCTCGGCCGGCCGCGGCTCCGGCTTGGCGTCGAACACCAGCCGCTCCGACCCGTTGTAGACCAGGAAATGGCGTCCCTTGGCCCGTGCGATCATCATGATGCCCAGGTCCTGGGCCAGCTCCAGGCCCATGTGGGTGACGCCCGAGCGCGAGAGGAGCACGGGGATACCCATGGAGGCCGCCTTCATGGCGATCTCGGAGGTCAGGCGTCCTGTGGTATAGAAGATCTTGTCCGCACCGTCGACGCCGTCCAGCCACATCATCCCGGAGATGGCATCCGCGGCGTTGTGCCTGCCGACGTCCTCCACGAACATCAGGATCTCGGTGCCCCGGCACAGCGCGCACCCGTGCACGGCCCCCGCCTGGCGGTAGATCTCGTTGTGATCCGACAGGGCCTGGAGGAGGCCGTAGATCAGCGACTGGCGCACCTGGACCCGGGGCAGAGGCCGGGCGTAGAGGTGATCCAGCGTGCAGCTGAAGACGGTCCCCTGGCCGCACCCGGTGGTGACCGTGCGTCGGCTGAGCTTCTCCTCCCAGTCGGTCACCCCCCGGCCGCGCCGGGTGGTCACGTCCACGCGCTCGCGCTCCCAGTCCACCGCCACCGCGGCGATGTCCTCGATGCGCGGTATCAGGCGCTGGTTGCGCAGGTAGCCCAGTGCGAGCGCCTCGGGGTGCATCCCGAGCGTCATCAGCGTGACCACCTCGCGACCGTCCACCCTGAGGGTGATCGGGAGCTCGCCGGCCACGCTCACCGCGCGGGACTCGCCCTGCTCGTCGACGGCCACCACCGAGTGCGTGGGCGACAGGCCCTCGTCGGTCATCCGGGGGCGCACGGGCGGGCTCCCGGGCACCTCAGCCTCCGGTCACGCTCATGTGGCGCAGGATGATGGGCTGCTCGTCGAGCCTGAAGTCGTGCCCCCTGGGCTTGATCTCCATGGACTCGCGCACCGCCTGCTTCAGGGCGTCGAGGTCCCCCGGATTGGCCCGGATGACCCGGCGCAGGTCCCTGGAGTGCTCCTGACCCAGGCACAGCAGGAGCCGTCCCTCGACGGTCAGGCGCACGCGGTTGCAGGAGGCGCAGAAGTTGTGGCTGTGCGGCGAGATGAAGCCCACGCGGCTTTCGGTGCCGCCGACGCGGTAGTAGCGCGACGGTCCCCCCGTGGACTCGGTCGTGGGGACCAGGTCGAAGTGCTGCTCGAGATCGGCCAGAATCTCATCGCTGGAATAGAAGGCCTCGGCCCGGTCGTGCTCCTGGATCTGCCCCAGGGGCATCTCCTCGATGAAGCTGATGTCGGCGCCGCGGTCCACGGCGAACCGCACCAGATCGCAGACCTCGTCGTGGTTTCGGTTCTTCAGGATCACGGAGTTGAACTTGATGCGCTCGAAGCCCGCCCGCAATGCCGCCTCCGTCCCGCGCAGCACCTTCTCGAGCTTGCCCACCCGGGTGATCCGCCGGAAACGCTCCGGGTCGAGGCTGTCGAGGCTGATGTTGATGCGCTTGACCCCGGCGTCGCGCAGCTCGCCGGCGTAACGCTCGAGCTGCGACCCGTTGGTGGTCAGCACCAGCTCCCGCAGGCCGGGCAGCCGGCCCAGGGCCCGGAACAGCGTCATCACGTCACGCCGCACCAGCGGCTCGCCGC
>JASFUT010000300.1:0-4251 GCA_050050175.1 Chromatiales bacterium | reverse complement strand
GGAGTTTAAAGGGGTCGGTGACAAACGCGACGCATTCTCATTAACTCCCGATCTCTTGTGGAGTCTCCCGCACTTCGAAACAATGGCCGCGGAGGAGGAGATAGCAAGCAAGGGAGCTGCGATGCCGAGAAAGCCACGGATGTACCTGCCTAGCCTACCCTCGCATGTAATCCAGCGGGGCAACAACCGGGCTCGATGTTTCTTCCGCGACGACGACTACCGCTTCTACAAGACATGTCTGGAAGCGGCCTGCCGTCGTTTCCGGGTGCGGGTTCACGCCTATGTCTTGATGACCAACCATGTCCATCTGCTCATGACACCGGAAGACGCCTCGGGAATTTCCCGGGTGATGCAGTCGGTGGGGCGGCGCTACGTTCAGCACATCAACCGGGCGAACCAGCGAACGGGAACACTGTGGGAAGGCCGGCACAAGGCGAGCCTGGTCGATGCCGACGCCTATCTGGTCTCGTGCCTGCGCTACATCGAGCTCAATCCGGTGAGAGCCGGGATGGTCCGCCGAGCGGGCGACTACCCTTGGTCGAGCTGCCGCTGTCTAGCCTACGGCGCGCACGATGCGTTGGTCGACCCGCACGCCGTGTACCTAAGCCTCGGAGGCGACGATGAGGCACGTCGGCGGGCCTACCGCTCGCTGTTCGACTCGGAGCTGGAGGCGGAGACGGTACAGGCGATCCGCGCGGCGGCCGCCTTCTCGATGCCGCTGGGCGGGGAGGGCTTTAAGAATCGGGTCGAGCAGGCTCTCGGCAGGCCCACTGGGCAGGCGCGTCGGGGGCGGCCGCAGGCCACGAGAGTGGGCGAATGAGAATCATTTGTCACCGACCCCTTTTTGGGCAGCGCGTTTCGGGGGCCGTCTGCCGCCAGCAGGCATGGGGCCGGGTCAGCCCCGGCGGGCCTCGCCGGCCATGAACAGCCAGGTGTCCACCACGGTGTCGGGGTTCAGGGAGACGCTGGAGATGCCCTGCTCCATGAGCCATCGGGCCATGTCCGGGTGGTCCGAGGGGCCCTGGCCGCAGATGCCGATGTACTTCCCCTGATCCCGGCAGGCCCGAATGGCCATCTCGATCAGCCGGTACACCGCGCCGTTGCGCTCGTCGAAGCGGTGGGCCACCAGGCTGGAGTCCCGGTCCAGCCCCAGGGTCAGCTGGGTCAGGTCATTGGAGCCGATGGAGAATCCGTCGAAGTGCTCGAGGAACTCCTGGGCCTGCAGGGCGTTGGAGGGGATCTCGCACATCATGATCAGGCGCAGCCCGTTCTCCCCGCGCTCGAGTCCGTTGTCGGCGAGCGCCCGGGCGACCTCCCCGGCCTCCTCCACGGTGCGCACGAAGGGGACCATGATCTCCACGTTGGTCAGGCCCATCTCGTCGCGTACGTACTTCATGGCGCGGCACTCCATCTCGAAGCAGGGCCGGAAGCTGTCGGCCACGTAGCGGGAGGCCCCGCGGAAGCCGATCATGGGGTTCTCCTCCTCGGGCTCGTAGCGTGCGCCGCCGACGAGGTTGGCGTACTCGTTGGACTTGAAGTCGGACATCCGCACGATAACCGGATTCGGCCAGAAGGCCGCCGCGATGGAGCTCACGCCCTCGGCGAGCTTGGTCTCGAAGAACCGCACAGGGTCGCCGTAGGCGGCGATGCGGCCCTCGATGCGCTCGCGAAGCGCCGCGTCGAGCTGCTCGAGCTCGAGCAGGGCCTTGGGATGGATGCCGATCATGTTGTTGATGATGAACTCCAGCCGCGCCAGGCCCACCCCGGCGTTGGGGATGCCGGCGAAGCCGAAGGCCCGGTCGGGATTGCCCACGTTCATCATCACCTTGACCGGGATTTCGGGCATCTTCTCCAGCTCGATGGTGTCCCTGGAGAACTCCAGCTCGCCCTTGTAGATGTAGCCCGTGTCTCCCTCCGCGCAGGAGACGGTGACCGGCTCTGCGTCGGGTATGGCCTCGGTGGCATCGTTGCAGCCCACGACGGCGGGCACACCCAGCTCCCGGGCGATGATGGCGGCGTGGCAGGTGCGCCCTCCGCGGTTGGTGACTATCGCGGAGGCGCGCTTCATGATCGGCTCCCAGTCCGGGTCGGTCATGTCGGTGACCAGCACGTCGCCCTCGCTCACCCGCTCCATCTCCTTGGCGCTGATGATCACCTTGGCGACGCCCGCCCCGATGCGGCTCCCGATGCTGCGTCCCTCGGTGAGGCGCTCGCCCTTCTCCTTGAGGGTGTAGCGCTCGATGACCCGGCCGCTTCGGCTCTGCACGGTTTCCGGCCGGGCCTGGAGGATGTAGAGGCGGCCGTCCTCGCCGTCGCGGGCCCACTCGATGTCCATGGGCCGGCCGTAGTGACGCTCGATCTCCACCGCGTGGCGGGCGAGCTCCTGCGCCTCGGCGTCGCTGATGCAGAACACGCGCCGCTCGGCGAGGGGCACCTCCTCCTTGCGCACCGGGTTGTCGCCGCCGTCCTGCGCATAGACCATGCGGATCGCCTTGTCGCCCAGGCTGCGGCGCAGGATCGCCGGACGCCCCGCCTCGAGGGTGGCCTTGTGGACATAGAACTCGTCCGGGTTGACCTCCCCCTGGACCACCATCTCGCCCAGACCGTAGCTGGCGGTGATGAACACCACGTCCCGGAATCCGGTCTCGGTATCCAGGGTGAAGATGACCCCGCTGGCGCCGATGTCGCTGCGCACCATGCGCTGCACGCCGGCCGAAAGGGCCACCAGGCTGTGCTCGAAGCCCTGGTGCACCCGGTAGGCGATGGCGCGGTCGTTGTACAGGGAGGCGAACACTGCCTTGATGGCCTGGCGGACTGCGTCCAGGCCGCGCACGTTGAGGAAGGTCTCCTGCTGGCCGGCGAAGGAGGCGTCGGGCAGGTCCTCGGCGGTGGCCGAGGAGCGCACCGCCCAGGAGATGTGGGTGCCGTGCTCGGCCTCCACCTCCTGGTAGGCCCGGGCGATCGCCTGGTCCAGCGCGGGCTGGAATTCCGCCGCCATGATCCAGCCGCGGATCCGCTCGCCGGTGCGGGCGAGGGCACCCACGTCCTCGATGTCCAGCGCGTCGAGCTCGGCGTTGATCTTCCCGTCCAGCTCGTTGTGATGCAGAAACTCCCGGTAGGCCTCGGCGGTGGTGGCGAAACCGCCGGGCACGGTGACGCCGGCTTCCGAGAGGTGCTGGATCATCTCGCCGAGGGAGGCGTTCTTGCCGCCCACCTGGGGCACGTCGTTCATACCAAGCTGGTTGAGGCGAATCACGTAGTCGGTCATCCTCGAGCTCCTCCGGATGGGCGGTTTCGGCGACCGCTCCTGTTCAATGAACGACGACCCAAATGCCGCCGCGCGGACCGGGACCGATACTCCGGACGCCTCTGCGGCGCCCCGGTTTCCGGGCAGGCCCCGTCTTCCCCTGGCGCGCTCTTCGCCCCCTTGACGGGTCGACGGCCAGGGCCTGTCAACACGCCTCTAGATGGCGGCGGGCTCGACGACGAGCACGTCTTCGACCCATACCAGCTCGCAGGCGCCCTTGCCGGTGTCGTCCCGCGACAGCGAGCTTGCCCAGCGCCAGCCGTCATCGGCCTCCGCCCGGATCAGCAGCCCCTGCAGCTCGATGACCTGGCCTGAGCGCAGGCGCTCGAGCCTGTGCTCGACCGCCTCGTTCGCGGGCACCATGTGCATGTTGGCCGCATGGCTCTCGATCACCTTGCGTGAGACCGGCAGATGATCGGTTCGCCAGTACAAGAACCGGTTTCCCTGAGAGATGTCCAGCCGCCCGAGCACGTTGCTGTCCGACATGGGTCCCCATCCGAGCGCGAGGTCGATGGGGGCCAGGTCCGCCTCCCTGTCAAGGTAGTAGCGCTCGGTGGCCAGCACCCGGGCCTGCAGCGAGAGCTCGGCAAGGGGCGTGATGCGGTAGCCGTTGTGGGAGAAGGGGCTGCCGGATCGAACCGGAACCTGCCGTGGAGCGTCCGGTGCCACCACTCCCGGCCCGGGATCCACGTCCGAGCGCACCAGCAGCTGGTAGGCGCCGTAGCAGACGATTGCGGTGAGCAGGAGGCGCTTGAGCATTCTGCGGTCTTACGCTCCACAGCCCCGCCGGCAGCGGGGTTTTCCCTTCCGCTTACGATTAGATACCTTATTGCCCATGTCAAGCGCCGTCCCCTGCGCCGCCACCGCGTTCCCCCGGCCTCAGGCCGGGGTGCGCGAGGCATTCCCATGAAGCGGACCGTCTTCTTCGTCTCGGACCGCACGGG
>JASFUT010000299.1:0-4252 GCA_050050175.1 Chromatiales bacterium | reverse complement strand
CGGTCACGGCGAGTTCGTTCAAGAAAATACTTGTAAGGTCGGCGCCTTATCTTGGTAACCTGAGCCGTAGTGCGACTTCGCAAGGATGCGATCATGTTGCCTTCGCCGGCTGGCAGGGAAGCCAGTTTGGGTGGCAGCGCGCCGCCGTATGTCCGCCACCGCCCGGAGCGGACCCTACTTTATCAACTTGTCGAGGAGTATTACCCGGCGTTCAAGGCGCATCTGGCTGCGCAGGGCACGTATCTCCCCGGGTATGTTGATCAAGAGTTCGAGGACTACCTCAAGTGCGGGCGTCTCGAGCACGGTTTTCTGCGGGTGCGCTGCGACAGTTGCCATGCCGAGCACCTGGTCGCTTTCAGCTGCAAGAAGCGCGGCTGTTGTCCCAGCTGTGGCGCCCGGCGCATGGCCGAAAGTGCCGCGCTGCTGGTCGACGAGGTGTTTCCCGAACAGCCGGTGCGGCAGTGGGTACTGAGCGTCCCGTACCCGTTGCGTTTCCTGTTCGCGAGCCACCCGGGGGTCATGGGGCGAGTGCTAGGCATCGTCTACCGCTGCATCGCCACGCACCTGATCAAGAAGGCAGGGTTCTCCCGTAAGACGGCCCAGACCGGCGCGGTCACCCCGATTCAGCGCTTCGGCAGTGCGCTGAACCTCAACGTCCACCTCCACATGCTGTTCCTCGATGGGGTCTATGTCGAGCGTCGCGATGGCCCGCTCCGTTTCCGTTGGGTGAGGGCGCCAACGAGTGCTGAGCTCGCCCAACTGACTCAGACCCTGGCGGGGCGCATCGGCCGGTATCTCGAGCGACAGGGGTTGCTCGAGCGGGATGCGGAGAACAGCTATCTGGCCGGCGACGAGCTCGAAGCTGGCCTGATGGAACAGCTCCTGGGTTCGTCGATCACCTACCGTATCTCCATTGGGCCGCAGCAGGGTCGAAAGGTGTTCACCCTGCAGACGCTGCCGGCCTGTGACGAGCCGTTCGATGACGGGGTCGGTAAGGTCGCCGAATTCTCCCTGCACGCCGGCGTGGCGGCGCGGGCGGATCAACGCCAGAAGCTCGAACGGCGCTGAAGATACATCAGTCGGCCGGCCATTGCCGAGCAGCGCCTGTCGCTCACGCCGAACGGCAACGTTCGTTACCAGTTGAAGACGCCGTACCGCGACGCCACAACCCACGCCATCTTCGAGCCACTGGACTTCATTGCCCGGCTGGCGGCCCTGGTGCCGAAACCGCGGGCCAGCCTGACTCGCTTTGCTCGTATCATCCCTGATACTCGCCCGCTTCGCGGGCTGTGGCGTCAGCGGCGCGGCAACGCCGTCGCTCGTCCAGAAGACCGGCGGGAGGGGGGGGAAGTGTGTCGGCGAGGCCGTCGTTGGGGCGAATTCCTCGCCGTCTCCGGGCCGTGACGCCGATCTGAACGCTGATGGGCGAGCCGGCGTGGCCGGCCGACGGCAGATGCCCGGGCCGATCAGGCGAGACTGCCCGCTGCGAGCCACCGAAAAGGTGGTTTATACTGCCTATGCGTCGGGTATCGCACGAGCCTGCGTCACGTAGCGGCCGCAAAGCGCTGGGCGCGCTGGCGCACCGCGACGTTGCGGCGGTCATGAGCACCCTCTTCATCAGCCATAGCAGCCGGGATCAGGCAGCGGCCGAGGAGCTCGGGCGCCGCCTCGCCGCGCAGGGGCACCGCTCCGTGTTCCTGGACTTCCATCCCGAGCAGGGCATCCCACCGGGCCGCGACTGGGAGAGCGAAGCGCTGTCTCGAACGCGCCCGCGCCTTCATCCTTGAGGTCGACGAGCTGACGCTGGCGGAAACCAACCTCTGGCTGTCCGAGTTCCGGCACGTGCTCGATGCGATCGACTCCGCCATCCGCGAGCAGCGCGCCCGGGGGACCGAGGTGGAGAGGAACGCGGCGGCGGGCACCTCGAGCTCGGCTGCCGGGAAAGGCCCGTGACCTGCGCGTGCGCGTGACTCCAAGCGCCCGGGCCGAAGGGGGGAACCCGGGCGCCCTTCGCCTGCCGGCGAATAAGCCCGCAGCAGGAGATGCCGATTCAGGTCCGGTCGGGTGGCGGCCTAGGGGCAGGCCGTCACGCCCGCAATCCAGTCCGCGACGAGCGCCACGCCGTCGACGTCGACCTCCAGGCTGGCCAGGGGCGGCATGCCGAAGGCGTCGCGCCGGTCCATGCGGGCGGGGAGCACCGAGCGTCCCGGATCCCCCGGGGCCAGAAGGCGGGCGTTCGCGATGCCGAGGTCCCCGGACTGCGGCGGCGTGTCGCAGATGCCCATGTCGGCAAGCGCGGTGCCGTATCGCAGATCCATACCGCCAGCCGGGGTCGGCCCGCCCGGGCGGTGGCACTGGGCGCAGTTGGTGTGCAGGTAGGACCGGGCGCGTTCGGGCAGCGGCCCGCTGCCGTAAGGGTCCTCCAGACGCGGCAGGTTGCCCGGCGTGTCGGGCAGGGGCGCGGAGAAGACGCCCGCCTGCGCTAGTGCCGTGAGCTGGTTCATGCCTCCCGGGCCGGGTCCGTTCAGCTGGGCGGTCTCAAGCCCCAGGCTGCGCCCGGCCGCCGCGGTGTGGCAGTCCGTGCACTCGTTCGGCGAGGGGAAGTGCCAGGTCCGTCCGCCGAAGGCCAGGTCCTCGGCCCCCGCCAGCAGGCTCGCGTCCGTCTGGGCGTCGTTCCAGCGGAAGCTGTAGCCCGCCCACTCGCCGTCGGTGTGGCGCATGAACAGGCGCGTCTCCACCAGCCGCCCGTCGAGGCGGAAATCCTTGCGCACGACGCTGCCCTGGGGAAGTGTCCAGTCGAGATCGGACTCCACGTCTATGGCACCCCCGGGGGGCAGCGAGAGCCAGCGCGTCTTGGCGGCCGAGTCGGACCAGAAAGGCGCGTTCACCGAGTAGGCGATCAGCCCGGCCGCCGGCTGGGCCGGGTCGCCCGCCGTCCCGCAGCCCGTCTCCGAGAGCACGCCGGGCTCCAGCGCCGCTCCCGCGTCCGACGCGGGGACGATGCGGAAGATGCCGCCGGGACTGGCCAGGTGCAGCACGTAGACCTCGCCGGCGTTGTCCTGGGCGAAGCTCGCGATGCTGTAGGGCGTGTCGAGCAGCTCCACGGGCTCCGCGGCGCCGTCGCCCGCCAGCCCCCAGATGCGCCCGCTGCAGAAGTCGCCGTAGAGATAGACGCCCGCCAGATCGCCCACCGCGTTCCCCCGGTAGACATATCCCCCCGTCACCGAGCAGCCCTGGTCGTGTCCGTACTCGGCCACGGGCGCCGCGTAGGCGCTCGCGTCGGCGCAGCCGGCCGTCTCAAAGGCATGGGTGCCCTCGTAGCAGCGCCAGCCGTAGTTGGCGCCGCTCTCGATTCGGTCGATCTCCTCCCAGGCGTTCTGGCCCACGTCGCCCAGCCAGAGGTCGCCGGTCACGCGGTCGAAGCTCCAGCGCCAGGGGTTGCGCAGGCCCCAGGCATAGATCTCGGGCGCCCCGGCCCCTGGTCGCGCGCCGTTCGCTGCGAACACGTTGTCGGCGGGCACCGCGTAGGCCTTGCCGGGCGCAGCCGCGGAGTCGACGTCGAGCCGCAGCAGGGCGCCGAACAGGCTCTGGGTGTTCTGGGCGTGGTCCCGGGGATCACCGGCCGCCCCGCCGTCGCCGAGACCGAGATAGAGGTAGCCGTCGGGTCCGAAGGCGATCCAACCGCCGTTGTGGTTCGCGAAGGGCTGCTCGAGAGCGAGGAGAATCTCCTCGCCGCCGAACTGCCCGTCCGCGGCCACCGCGAAGCGCGAGAGGCGCGACACCAGCGGGGACCCCGGGATGGTATAGGAGACGAAGGCCTCCGGTGTGGCCGGATAATCCGGGTGGAAGGCCAGTCCGAGCAGGCCGCCCTCGCCCTGGGTGCTGACCTGCCCCCGGATGTCCAGGACGGTCTGCGCCACGGGTGACGCGCCGCCACCGGGATCCTCGATGGCGAGCACCCGCCCCGCCCGCTCCGCCACGTGGTAGCGGTCGCGCGCGCCCGGCGCCTGCACCAGGGCGATGGGCGCATTGAAGCTCAGCCCTTCGAAGACCGGCTCGAGCGCCAGTGCCGAACGCCCGACCGGCCGGTCCTGCGCGACGCAGTCCTCGACGTAGCCGGCGACGTGCTCGGGCTCCCCCTCCCCGGGGGCGCAGCCCGTCAGGGCGAGAGCCAGCACCGCCGGGGCGCCGAGCACCCCGAGTCCTGCATGCATGCGTCTGTCCATGAGCCGTGCCCCCGCTTCAGAGCCTG
>JASFUT010000298.1:0-4258 GCA_050050175.1 Chromatiales bacterium | reverse complement strand
GGCCGTCCCAGACCAGCTCGGCGTCGGGCGCCGGAGCCTCGACACCCGTGAGGTAGAGGGTCCCGCGGAAGCGGCGCACCTCCACACCCGACCAGTGCACCCGGGGGCTGCGGTCCGGCGCCGCCGGTACCACCTCCCCCAGGATGCGGTCGAGGCGCGCGGCGTCGGGCGTCGCGCCCCCCTGGTCGGCGATCCAGCGACGCAGTGCCGCCCGGGCCCGCTGCGGCCCCAGCTCCTGCAGCGGAGCGGCGGACAGGCCGCCGTCGGGCCGGCGCAGCGCCGCCATGTCCTCCGCCGCCAGGGCGTCGATCAGGGACCGGGCCTCCGCGCAGTGGGCCGCGCTGCGCGCCAGCGTGCGGTCCAGCGCGGGCCAGCGCGTGCGCAGCAGCGGAATCACCTCCCGGCGCAGGAAGTTGCGGTCGAAGCGGGGATCGGCGTTGCTCGGGTCGTCCACCCAGTCGAGGCCCGCGTCGCGCGCCCAGTCCTCGAGGGCGGCCCGGGGGAAGCCGAGGAGGGGGCGCAGCAGCAGCCCGGGGCCGAGGGGGGCCTGCCCGGGCATGGCCGCCAGCCCGGCGGGCCCGCTGCCCCGCAGCAGCTGCAGGAGCACCGTCTCGGCCTGGTCGTCCCGGTGCTGGGCGCTCACCACGGCGTCGCCGGGCGACATCGAGGCCGCCAGGGCGCGGTAGCGGGCCTCCCGGGCGGCCGCCTCCAGGCTCTCACCCGGCCCCGGCGTCACCTGCGCCGGGACGGTCCGCAGGGGCACGCCGAGGCCGGTGCACAGGCGGGCGCACAGCCCGGCCCAGTCGTCCGCCCGGGGATGCAGCCCGTGGTTCACGTGGACGGCGGAGAGCTCCGCGCCGAGTGCCGGCCCCAGCGCGGCCATGGCATGGAGCAGGACCACCGAGTCCAGACCCCCGCTCAGGGCGACTCGGTAGCTCCGAGGTCTGGGCAGGCGGCGCAGCTGCTCGGCGAGTCGTTCCGGGGAGAAGCTCATGGCGCGGGTGTCTGCGATGGGCCGCGCCGGGCGCCCGTCATGGCGGCGGGACCGCTGCGGCGGTCAATGGGTGGCGAAGGCGCCGTAGCCCATCAGCCGCTCGTAGCGGGTGTCGAGCAGCTTGTCGATGGACGAGCTGTCCAGGCGCTCGAGGCCCTCCAGCAGCGCCGTCTTGAGGGATCGCGCCATGCCCTCGGGGTCCCGGTGGGCGCCGCCCAGGGGCTCGGGCACGATCTGGTCGATGAGCCCCAGATCCTTGAGCCGGTCCGAGGTGATCGCCATGGCCTCCGCGGCAAGGGAGGCCTTGTCCGCGCTCTTCCAGAGGATGGACGCGCAGCCCTCGGGCGAGATCACCGAGTAGGTGCTGTATTGCAGCATCATCACCCGGTCCCCCACGCCGACGGCCAGCGCCCCGCCGGAGCCGCCCTCACCCACCACCGTGCACAGGATCGGCGTCTTCAGGCCCGCCATCACCTCGAGGTTGCGTGCGATGGCCTCGCTCTGGCCGCGCTCCTCGGCGTCCACGCCCGGGTAGGCGCCGGGCGTATCGATGAAGGTCAGGATCGGCAGCTTGAAGCGCTCGGCCATGTGCATCAGGCGCAGGGCCTTGCGGTAGCCCTCGGGGCGGGGCATGCCGAAGTTGCGATAGATCTTCTCCTTGGTGTCCCGGCCCTTCTGGTGGCCGATGACCATGACCGGGCGGCCCTCGAGCCGGGCCAGCCCGCCGACGATGGCGTGGTCGTCCGAGAAGGTGCGGTCCCCGTGCAGCTCGTGGAACTCGTCGAACAGGCGGGTCACGTAGTCCATCAGGTACGGGCGCAGGGGATGGCGCGCCAGCTGGGAGATCTGCCAGGGCGTGAGATCGGCGAAGATGGACTCGGTCAGGGTCCGGCTCTTGCTCTCCAGGCGATGGATCTCGTCCTGGATGTTGATCTCGTTGTCGTCCCCGACCAGGCGGAGCTCCTCGATCTTCGCCTCCAGCTCGGCGATCGGCTGCTCAAAATCCAGGAAATTCAGGTCCATCGGCGAAATATACAGGATCGGCCTTCGGGGTTACAGATCGCCGAGGAGCCTCCCCTTCCACAGAACGGTGGCTTCGGGCCCCTGTGGGAGGCCAGCCGCCTGGCCGAAAGGGCATCCGGCCAGGCCCGATTCGCGGCCGGCAGCCGCTCCCCCGTCGGGCCCCGGCGCCCGTAGGAGCGCTCGCCGAGCGCGAACCGCCGGGCTCCCCTGTTGCAGGTCCGGCTTCACCCGCGCGTGCCGATCTCCAACGCCCTTGTCCCGCTGAAGCGGGACCTGCAGCGCCTCGGGCGATGCGCTCAGCCGCTGCCGCCGGCCCGGCGGCGGTCGTAATCCACCGCCACCCGCTCCAGGCCCAGGAACCGGGCCAGGCGGTGCAGAAGCTCGTCGTGGGGATGGACCCGCCAGGCGTCGCCCAGGACCAGGTCGGCGCTGGCGCCCCGGCCCCGGTAGCTCAGCGTGAGCGGGCAGGGTCCGCCGAGGAAGGGTGAGAGGGTCTCGGCGAGCCGCTCGGCGAACGTCCCCGCGTCCAGGCCCTGGGCCGCGAGCCACTCCGCCCCCAGTCGCAGGTGAAGCCGCGAGGCGTAGGCCTCGCGCGCCTGCTCGAACTCGTAGACCTGGTCGGCCCGCAGGCTGAGACCGCCCCGGTACTCGTCGTAGGCCAGGGTGCCGGCCACCACCAGGATGCGGTCCTGGGCGAGCAGGTCCCGGTGGGCCTCGTAGATCTCGGAGAACAGGGTCGCCTCGATGCGCCCGGTGCCGTCGTCCAGGACCACCGAGCCCATCCGCCCGCGCTGGGTCTGACTCTGGCGCACGCTCACCACCAGTCCGGCCACCACCGCCCGCTGGCGCCCGCCGTAGCGGCGCTCCTCCTCGGCGAGCTCCAGGCTCCCGATGCGCGAGCTCACCACGGCGCCCAGCTCGGCGTCGTAGCGGTCGATGGGGTGGCCGGTGAGATACAGGCCGAGCGTGTCGCGCTCGCCCTGCAGGCGCTGGTCCTCCTCCCACTCCTCGCCCTCCTGGGGGATGACCTGGAGGTCCGGCGCCGCGGGCTCGGTCCCGCCGCCGAACAGGTCGTTCTGCCCGGCGGTCTGGTTCTCGGCGTGCTGCTCGGCCATCTTCAGCGCCAGGGGCAGCTGCATCATCAGGGTGCGGCGGTTGGGCCCCAGCCGGTCCAGCGCGCCCGAGCGCACCAGGGTCTCCATCACCCGGCGGTTGGCCTTGCGCAGGTCGATGCGCCGGCAGAGCTCGAACAGGTCGCGAAAGGGGCCGCCCTCGCCCCGGGCCGCGATCAGCCCCTCGATGGCGCCGAGCCCCACCCCCTTGATCGCCCCCAGGCCGTAGACCACGGTGCCCTCGTCGGCCACCGTGAACTGGTAGTCGGAGCGGTTGACGTCCGGGGGCTCCACCGCCAGGCCCATGGAGCGGCACTCGTCGATAAAGGTCACCACCTTGTCGGTGTTGTCCATGTCCGAGGAGAGCACCGCCGCCATGAAGGCCGCCGGGTAGTGGGCCTTGAGCCAGAGCGTCTGGTAGGAGACCAGGGCGTAGGCGGCGGAGTGGGACTTGTTGAAGCCGTAGCCCGCGAACTTCTCCATCAGGTCGAAGATGTAGGTGGCGGTGCGTTCCTCCACGCCCCGCTCCGTGGCCCCCTCCACGAAGATGCGCCGCTGCTTGGCCATCTCCTCGGCCTTCTTCTTGCCCATGGCCCGGCGCAGCAGATCCGCCCCCCCCAGGGTGTAGCCGGCCAGCACCTGGGCGATCTGCATCACCTGCTCCTGGTAGAGGATGACGCCGTAGGTGGGCTTGAGGATGGGCTCCAGGTCCGGGTGCGGGTACTCCACCCTGGCCCGCCCGTGCTTGCGGTTGATGAAGTCGTCCACCATGCCCGACTGCAGCGGCCCGGGGCGGAACAGCGCCACCAGGGCGGTGATGTCGTCGAAGCTGTCGGGCTGGAGCTTCTTGATCAGCTCCTTCATGCCCCGGGACTCGAGCTGGAACACGGCGGTGGTCTCGGCGCTCTTGAGCAGCCGGAACGAGGCCTCGTCGCGCAGGTCGATGCGCGAGATGTCGAGCGGCTCCTGGCCCTGCTCGGCGCGGCGGCGATTCACCCCCGCCATCGCCCAGTCGATGATGGTCAGCGTGCGAAGCCCCAGGAAGTCGAACTTGACCAGCCCCACCTGCTCCACGTCGTCCTTGTCGAACTGGGTGACCAGGCTCTCGCCCCCGGGCTCGCAGTACAGC
>JASFUT010000297.1:0-4282 GCA_050050175.1 Chromatiales bacterium | reverse complement strand
GAGATATGGCCCCCTCGACGAGCTACGGGCCTACAGCTTACGAATCGTCTCTGGGCCCCGGCGGTCATCTTGCCGCTCCATCCGGCCGCCCTACCCCATCGGACCCAGCTTCTGCTGAGCCAGCCAGGGGGTGATGCGGGCGAAGGCCTCCTCGATCTGCTCCATGGAGGTGGAGTAGCTGATGCGAAGCGAGTTGGGGGCGCTCTCGCCGAAGGTGTCGCCGGGCACGGTGCACACGCCCGTCTCCTCGAGCATCCGCAGGGCCAGCGCGGATCCGTCGGTCTTGGGCGGCAGCTCCGGGAAGATGTAGAAGGCGCCCTGCGGGTGGTAGCCGTGGAGGTAGGGGGTCTCCACGACCAGCTCCTCGATGCGGTCGCGCCGCCGCCGGTACTCCGCCACCATATCGTCCACGCAGGTGCGGTCGCCGCGCAGGGCCGCGATGCCCGCCCACTGGGCGGGGGTGTTGGCGACGGTGGTGGTGAAGATGTGATAGCGGCGCAGCATCTTGATCGCCCCCTGGCTGGAGATGATCCAGCCGATGCGCAGCCCGGGCATGCTGAAGGTCTTGGAGAAGCTGCTCACCGCCATGACGTGGTCGAGGTCGGCGGTGCAGCCGAGCACGCTGGCATACTCCATGTCGTCCAGGATCAGATGGTCGTACACCTCGTCGCTCAGTACCTTGATGCCCCGGTAGGCCGCTTCCTCGACGATGGCCTCCACGGTCTCGCGGGGGTACACCGTGCCCGTGGGGTTGCTCGGCGAGTTCAGCACGATGGCGAAGGTGCGCATGCCCATGGCGTCGATCACCTCCTGGGGGTCGAGCTGATGCCCGTTCTCCGCCCGGGTGGGGACGTACTTGACCTCGCCGCCGTGCATACGGATCAGGGGGGCGTACAGGGGGAAGCAGGGATCCGGGACGATGAACTGGCGGCCGGGTCCGGCGGTGGACGACAGCGCCAGGTAGAGCGCCTCGGTGGCCCCCGTGGTGATCAGGATGTTGTCCTCGGTGAGCGGGCGCTGGTAGCGCTCGCTGTAGTACTCCTTCAGCGCGGTGAGCAGCTCGGGGAGGCCCGCGTCCATCGTGTAGCCCGTCTGGCCGGCCCTCAGGGCCTCGATGTGCTCCTCGACCACGTGGGGCGGCGCGGGGAAGTCGGGCTGGCCGATGGAGAGATGGATCACGTCCTCCATGGTGGAGGCCAGGTTGACCATGCGCCGTATGCCCGGGATTGGCAAGGCCCGCAGCGCCGGGTTGAACATGGGGTTCTGGGTATGGAACTCTTCGTGCTCGACCTTCGCGTGCATGACCCTTTCCTCTTCACATCCGAACGCCCTACCAAGCCGAGGCTAGGGTTTTTGGCGGGCGGGATCAACGCCTTTTTCGCCCCGACTGCGCCGCGACGCGCCGCGGACCACCGGGCGGACCGTCCGGACGGCGGCGACCCGCGGGCGCGCACTTCGAAGCCCCATCCGCACCGGGCGGCCAAGGGCGCGTCAGGGCCTGGTCGCGGGGCCTCGATTGAGCCCCTGCGGAGCCATTTCCGCGACCCTTCCATGCTACGAAAATTCGTAGCCCACACCCGTCCCGGAGCGGGCGGGTTGGCGTGTTGACTCGGGTGTCGCGCCGCGTCTAACGTGGATGCCGTTTCCTGGGCATGACGTAGGGGAATCATGGGCGCGCGAGCGCACGAAAAGCCGATCGTCGCGGTGCTGTCGACGCCGGAGGAAGGCCGCCCCCCCGGGCTCGAGTCCCTGGAGGCCGAGGCGGAGCTTCGCTTCGCCACCGACCTGGAGGGTCTGATCGAGGCGGTCGCCGACGCCGACGTGCTGCTGGTCACCGACTTCCGCACCACCATCGCGCGCGATGCCTGGCCCCATGCCCGTCGCCTGCAGTGGGTCCACGCCACCAGCGCCGGAGTCGACGCCATCCTGTTCCCGGAGATGCAGGACAGCGAGGTCCCCGTGACCAACGCCCGCGGGATCTTCGACCGGGGCATCGCCGAGATGGTCCTGGGGTACATCCTCACCTTCGCCAAGGATCTCCACGGCAGCCTGCGCCTCCAGCAGGCGCACCGCTGGAGGCACCGCGACACCGAGCGCATCGACGGGCGCCGCCTCGCGGTGGTCGGCGCCGGCTCCATCGGTCGGGAGATCGCCCGGCTCACCCGGGCCGCAGGCATGGACGTGGTCGGGGTGGCGCGCCACGGGCGGACCGACGACCCCGACTTCTCCGCCGTCTATGCCTCCGAGCGGATGCACTTCGCGCTGGCGGGCGCGGACTTCGTGGTCGTCGCCGCCCCTCTGACCGACGCCACCCGGGGGCTGTTCGACCGCAGCGCCTTCGCCGCCATGAAGCCGGGGTCGCGCTTCGTCAACATCGGACGCGGCCCCATCGTGAAGACCGCGGACCTGGTGGACGCCCTGCAGTCGGGGCACCTGGGAGGGGCGGCGCTGGACGTGTTCGAGGAGGAGCCCCTTCCCGCGGACCACCCGCTGTGGGACATGCCGCAGGTCATCGTCACCGCGCACATGGCGGGCGACTTCATCGGCTGGCGCGAGGCGCTCAGCCGCCAGTTCATCGCGAACTTCCACCGCTGGCGGAAGGGAGAGCCGCTGGTCAATCTCATCGACAAGCAACGGGGATACGGGACCCGGCAGCACCCGGAGAACACGCAAAATGACCCATAGCCAAGAAATCGCCGAGCTGACCGCCTGCGACCTGCTCGAGCTCTACGCGCGCCGCGACCTCTCTCCGGTGGAGGCGACCCAGGCGGCACTGGAGCGCATCGCCGAGCACGGCCCGAAGGTCAACGCCTTCTGTCTAGTCGACGAGGCGACCACCCTGGCGGCGGCACGCCGCTCCGAGGAGCGCTGGCGCACGGGCATGCCCATGGGACGCCTGGACGGCGTTCCCGTGGCGATCAAGGACGTGTTCATGACCAAGGGCTGGTTCAACCGCAAGGGCTCGAAGACCGTGAGCGACGCGCCCGTCGATCAGGATGCGCCGGCTGTCGCCGCCCTGCGCCGCAACGGGATGGTGCCCCTGGGCAAGACCACGACCCCCGAGTTCGGCTGGAAGGGCGTCACCGACAACCCCGTCGACGGGGTGACCCGCAACCCCTGGGACCCGGACAAGACCTCCGGGGGCTCCAGCGGCGGAAGCGGCGCGGCGGTGCCGCTGGGCATGGGGCCGCTCGCGCTCGGCACGGACGCGGGCGGCTCCATCCGCATCCCCGCGGGATTCTGCGGCGTGGTCGGCCACAAGCCGACGCACGGGCGCATCCCCATGTGGCCCGGCAGCCCATTCGGCACCCTCGCCCACCCCGGGCCCATGACCTGGACGGTGCGCGATGCCGCCCTGCTGCTCACGGTGATGGCCGAGGCGGACTGCCGGGACCAGACGCTGCCCGCCAGCACCACGGATTTCACGCAGGCCCTCGAGGGCGGCGTGGACGGATTGCGCCTGGCGTTCAGCCCGCGCCTGGGATTCGCCGACGTGGACCCGGAGGTGGCCGAGGCAGTCAGGCAGGCGGTGCAGGCGCTGGAGGACCTGGGCGCACGGGTCGAGGAGGTGGACCCCGGCTTCGCCGACCCCCGCGAGGCCTTCGACGTGCTCTTCTTCGGCGGGGCGGCCAACGCCCTGCGGGACCTGGGCCCGGAGCAGCGCGCGCTGATGGACCCGGCCCTGGTGCAGGTCTCCGAGGACGCCGCGCGCCACTCCATGCTCGACTACATGGCCGCCATGAACGAGCGGGCGGCGCTGACCGAGCGGATGGGACGGTTCCACCGGGAGTACGACCTCCTGCTCACCCCGACCCTGCCCATCCCCGCGTTCACGGCGGGGCTGGAGGTGCCCGAAGGGGCCGAGGATCCCCGCTGGCCGAGCTGGACGCCGTTCACCTACCCGTTCAACATGACCGGACAACCTGCCTTGTCGGTGCCCTGCGGGTTCACCGCGGCGGGGCTGCCCATCGGGCTGCAGATCGTCGGCGCGCGCCACCGCGACGACCTGGTGCTGCGCGCGGGCCACGCCTACCAGCAGGCGCGGCCGCTGACCGGCCGGCGGCCGGCGATGCTGGGTGGCTAGTGCTCGGTCCCATACAAATCGTTTGCTTCAGAGCCCCTCCCATGGGCCAAGGCAAGGCGCGTCCCGCAGGCAATGGTGATCCCATTGCCAAGGGGCGCAACGCAGCATTGGCCCATGCGAGGGGCTTCCGTAGGACGAGCCTGGGCGGGTCCGCACCGTTGTTGCACTCGCTCGCATTAGCGATGGCTAGTGCTTCAC
>JASFUT010000296.1:0-4298 GCA_050050175.1 Chromatiales bacterium | reverse complement strand
GATCACATCGCCTGGTACGAGACCTTCAAGACCGCCTTTACGATCCACATCACGCCGATGGAGATCGCCGGGGTATTCCAGGGACACATGCAGGCCTATCCCGCGGCCTGGGTATTCACCTCGGCCACGCTTTCGGTCGGTGAGGACTTCGGCTACTTCACCCGGCGCCTCGGCCTGACCGATGTCGACACGGCCCGGCTGGAGAGCCCCTTCGACTATTTTCGCAATGCCCTGCTGTATCTGCCGCCGGGGATGCCCGACCCCAACGATCCACGCTATACCGAGCGAGTCGTTCAGGCCGCCCTGCCGGTGCTCGAGGCGAGCGGCGGGCGGGCGTTTCTGCTCTTTACCAGCCATCGCGCCCTGAGAGAGGCCGCCGACCGGCTGCGCCACGAGATCGACTATCCCGTGCTGGTGCAGGGCGAGATGCCGCGCGGCAGCCTGCTGGCCCGCTTCCGGGAGATGGGTAATGCGGTGCTGCTCGGCACCAGCAGCTTCTGGGAGGGGGTGGACGTGCGCGGCGAGGCCCTCTCCTGCGTGATCATCGACCGCCTGCCGTTTGCCTCCCCGGGCGATCCGGTGCTGCGGGCCCGGCTGGGGAACATCGAGGAGCGGGGCGGCGATCCGTTCTGGGAGTATCAGGTCCCGCAGGCGGTGATCACCCTGCGCCAGGGCATCGGACGGCTGGTCCGCGACGTCACCGATCGCGGCGTGCTGGTCATCTGCGACCCGCGCATCCTGCGTCGCGGCTACGGCAGGACCTTCCTCGAGTCGCTGCCGGAGATGCCGAGGACGCAGGAGCTCGAAGAAGTCGCGGACTTCTTCAGGCACTAGGCACTAGGACCTAGGCCCTAGGCCCTAGTGAAAGTCAAAACCAGCCAGTGCCTACTTGGCAGATTTGGCTACGACATAAACTCCAACCGGTTTCTTTTTGCTAGGGCCTAAGTCCTAGGGCCTATGGCCTGTCTTTCAGGTCCTCGCCAGCCTGATCCCCGAGAACTGCCACCGCGCATACGGATAGAAGAAGTTCCGGTACGTAGGGCGGACGTGCGAGCGGGGGGTCGCGCAGGAGCCGCCGCGCAGGACCATCTGGTTGCACATGAACTTGCCGTTGTACTCGCCCAGGGCGCCCTCGGGGGGGCGGTAGCCCGGGTAGGGGAGGTAGGCGCTCTGGGTCCATTCCCACAGGTTGCCCAGCAGGTGCTGCGGAGCCTCGGGCGAGGCCCCGACGGGCACCGGATGCAGGAAGCCGTCCTCGACGAAGTTGCCGCTGCGGGCGGTCCCCGTGGCCGCGTGCTCCCACTCCGCCTCGGTGGGCAGCCGGGCGCCCGCCCAGGTCGCGTAGGCCTCCGCCTCGTAGTAGCTGACGTGACAGACCGGTTCATCGAGTCGCAGGGGACGCAGTCCCCCCAGGGTGAAGCTGTGCCACTGGCCGTCGACCGTCTCCCAGTACAGCGGCGCCTCCCAGCCCTCGCGTCGGACGGCGAACCAGCCGTCGGAGAGCCAAAGCTCGGGGGTCCGGTAGCCCCCGTCCTCGATGAATTCGATGAACTCGGCGTTGGTGACCGGCCGCGAGGCGAGCTGGTAGGCCTCGAGAAACACGCGATGGCGCGGACGCTCGTTGTCGAACGCGAAGCTCGCCCCGTCATGGCCGATCTCACGCAGACCCTCCCTGAATCGATGCCAGCGCTGCTCGCCGCAGTCGACCCGATCGGGCTGTGGGGTCCGACGATAGACCGGGTGCAGCGGATTGAAGGAGAACAGGTGCTTGAGATCGGTGAGGATCAGCTCCTGATGCTGCTGCTCGTGATGCAGGCCGATCTCGATGATCCCGGCCAGCGCACTATCGGCCAGTGCCTCGCGAGCGAGCAGTCTGCCCATGCCGTCGTCGACGTGGCGTCGATAGGCGAGTATCTCCTCGAGACCGGGGCGGGTGACCAGTCCGCGCCTGGGCCGGGGATACTGATCACCGACGGTGTTGTAATAGGAGTTGAACAGGTAACGGAAGCGCTCATCGAACGGCCGGTAGGCGCCGTCGGCGCTGGCCAGCACGAAGGTCTCGAAGAACCAGCTGGTATGCGCGAGGTGCCACTTGACGGGGCTCGCGTCGGTCATCGATTGCGAGGTGGTGTCCTCGGGGCTGAGCCCTTCGGCCAGCGCGACGCTCGCCCGGCGCACGGAACGGTACGCGCCCATGAGGGCCTTCCAGTCGATCGTGGGGGGAGAGACAACGGCAGAGCTCATGGGCCTTCCTTGGTCTTTATCTTGGTGTCGAAAGCTGTGGCGGGGCTTCAGGGGACCAGCTCGACACGCACCTGGGTGACGTATTCCTCGTCGGCCGCCGCGGAGCTGCGCGAGGCAATGCCGCGCTCGCGGGACTCTTCCCGCTCGTCGACATCCGCCAGGGTGATCCACTCGCCGAGCGCTCCCGTGACCACGGTGCTGGCCTGACGTGTGTCGATCGGCCCGGGTGGTCCGGGTCGCAGCCGTTCCTGACGCGGTGAGATCTCGAGCTGCACGTTGCCACCACGCAGATGGGGCGTGACGAAAAAGCCGCTGGAGACCGTCTGGTAATCGACGGTGCTGCCGTAGCGGCCCAGGCTGCTGCGATAGGGGACGCGCCGGCCGGCGCGGACGAAGGCCTCGCGCCCCTCGAGGGTGCGCACCCGGTAGCTGCCATCCCGGGACAGGGCATCGGCCTGCGCCCGCAGCTCCAGGTCGATGGACGCCGGCTCTCCCGAACCGACACGGCCCGAGGCGCCGATCTCGCGCGCCTGTGCCTCGCCGCGGGTCACCTGGCGCACGCTGATCACGAGGTTTCGCAGCGGGGTGTCCAGCTGGTGGACGAGGCGGCGCAGCTCGACGAGCTGCTCGGGCTCGGCCTTGGCGATGAGCTGGTAACCGGTCCCGCTGAGGCTGGTCCCCGGATCGAGCAGCGGGGCGATCATGGGGATCATCTCCTTGGCGCTGCGGCTGTGCAGCTCGATCACCTCCAGGCGGGGCGCGGCCGCGGCGCTGGAGAGCCCGAGGATGCCGAGAATGACGGCGAGGAGGGGCGCTCTCATAGGCTCAGGCGGCGAAGCTGGACGTCCTGCTGGCTGAGCTCCCAGACCCGGTCGAAGAACTCTCCGGTCTCCTGGGCCTGCTCGGGCGCGTTGAAGTCGACGGTGGCCTCGAACAGGTCGGGCGAGTGGCGGTAGAGCAGTCCGCGACCGTCGGCGATGAGGAAGCTGTGGCGATACTGCTCGAAGTCCTTGTGCGGCTTGCGGATCTGCACGTGGCTGGGAAGGCGTTGGGCCAGGCGCACCAGGGCATGTCCGTCCTGGGCGGCGCGCCTGGACTCCTGGACCATGATGCGGATCCGCGAGTGTCGCGTGCGACGGGCGATACGGGAGGCCTGCTCGAACAGCTCATAGCTGTCGAACACCGCAGGTTCGAGGTCCCAGGTGAACAGGTCCAGGCGCTCGTTGGCCTGGTCGAACAGGCGCTGCACCGCCAGGCGCAGCGACTCACGCCCCTCGAGCAGCATCTCGCCGCTGGTCTCTCCCAGCCGCGCCGCGTTGATCTGTTCCTCGCTGGCGGTGTTTTCAGGCAATGACTCAAGTCGTGGGGACGTCCACGGAGTCGAGCTGCAGGATCATGCGACGGTGGGGGATGCCGGCGTCGATGAACTCGTCTCCGCTGACCACGAATCCCATTCTGGCGTAGAAGTCTAGGGCATAAGTCTGAGCGTTCAGGGCCAGCCGGGCAAGCCCGCGCCTGCGGCCCGCCGCGATCAGGCCCTCGAGCAGGGCCTTGCCGACGCCCCGCCCTCGCCAACCGGACAGGACGGCCATGCGGCCCAGATGACCGTCGGGCAGCAGCCGCGCGGTGCCGATGGCCTCGCCCTCGGGGGTCTCGGCGAGCAGGTGCAGGCAGTCGGAATCCAGACCGTCCCACTCGAGCTCGATGGGCACGCCTTGCTCGCGGACGAAGACCGTCTCGCGCACCGCTCGCAGTGCGTCGCGGTCGCGGCCCCAATCGGCCTCGCGCACCCTGAAGAGCGGCGGGGACGATCCCGGGTGCGAGTCAGGCATCACCCGGCTCCAGCACCCCCCGGCGCAGCAGATCGGTCAGCAGCTCGGCGTCGGCCGGTCGCCGCAGCCAGGGCGCGAGGTCGTCGGGCGCCCAGTCCCTGCGGGCACACAGGATCTCGATGAGGCCCTCACTCCCGGGCTCGAGGTCATACTCCTGCCCGTCGACGTACAGCAGCATGCGCCCCGAGAGCCTCAGAAAGGCCAGGCGTGCCGCCGGGTTGC
>JASFUT010000295.1:0-4325 GCA_050050175.1 Chromatiales bacterium | reverse complement strand
CGACGATAACCGGCAGCCGAAGAAAGATCCCAGCACCGGAAAGGTCTTGGTCCTGGACGACGACTGCTGACGGCGGGAAGCCATTGGGGCGCTTGGCCCCGCCTCCCGCACACCCTGTGCGCCTCATCCGACACACCCCTCAGCCCAGTCCGATGGTCCGCCCCGCCGTCCTCGGGTAACCTGACCTCGGGTCTTGCGCCAGGGCGGCGTCACGGCACGGACGCTGGACTGGAAGCCCAAGACCCAGCGGCGGCCCCCTTGCGGGGGGCTTGGGGGTTGTCGCCATTCCCTCCTCCGGGCTCACTTTCTCATCCAGTCCCCCGGCCAGACTGCGGCCATGTACAGCCGACGCTCAGTGTGGATCGAGCTGGACGACGACCAGCGGGGATTGCTGGAGGAGCGAGCGGGGATCTTGGAATTCGACGCGGGGTTGCCCCGGCGTGTGGACGAGGGGTTATTGCTGTGCGGGTCGCTGCGGGAAGACCCTGAACCAGATTGCCCAGTCTACGGCAGTCCGAACCCAGATGACTGAGTTCGACCCAAGTGGGACATGTGCTGCTAGGCGATCTATCCACATCCGCGAAGTTCTTCGTTGCTGGGTTCGCTGGAAGTTTCCTTTCTGGCCTTCGACAACGCTCTCGATAACCCGAAGGGTCTAGGCAGTCTTCGTACGCATGCGCGGGTTCTTTCGGGTAGCGGGCGAGCTTTGGTGCTGCCATGGTTAATGCGTGTGCCGCGCGGCGTAAGGACTGCTGAAACAAGGAAAGACGCGACGCGGCAGGGAATACGCACCGGGAGAATATGCCCCGCCTTAAGGACTTCTATCGAACTCGAGAAGGCGTCGCCTGACCCGTTGACGAGGGCCTTGATCGGCCTCGAATCGTCAGAACGCCAGTGATTCGTTGCCGGTCCGGGGAGAATGACCCGGGGAGCGCGGCGGAGCCGGTGCCGAGAGGGATTCAGGACGATTTTTTGCAACGGCGGTTATGTCAAAGCGTCGCGGCCGGGCGCCGACGGCCTGCTGACCTGCTCTCCGCCTGGGGCGGCTGACAGCAAATTCCTGCCCCGTCCCTAAACGACACGAGGAACGACCATGACCCAACCCCTGTTCGAGCAGCTGCTGGCCGACCTGACCCTGGACGCGGCCTACGAGTGGCACGCCGAGACCAGGCGTGATCCGCTGGACTGGGCCGCGACGAAAGAAGACCTGCGGGCGCGGTTGGCCGATGGCGGCTATGCGTTCGAGCCCCTGCACCGGGTTCACACCGAGGATGGCCCGGTCGATACCTGGGCCGACACCGACTGCATCCTGCTGAAGGCGATGACCCTGGTGCTCGAAGACGCCCTCGGCGAGCACCTGTCGGGGGCCGTGTACCACCGCCGGGGCGGCGCCAGGCAGGCGGTCGAGGCGATACACCAAGCGGTCGTCGACAACCCCGGGTGCTGGGTCGTGCAGTCGGAGGTGGCGGGGTTCTACGCCCATATCGACCACGCCATCTTGTACCAGCGGGTCGCTGACCTGATCCCGCAGGAGAAGTACCTGCTGCGCCTGGTCTGGCAATACCTGGCACACTCGGTCGAGGACGGCGGCCGCTACCGGGATGTCGAGCGCGGTATCGCCCGCGGCTGCTCCCTGTCGCCGCTGATGGCGGCGCTCTACCTGTGCCCGCTCGACGAGGCCCTGCACGGCCAGGGCATTCGCCATGCCCGCTACATGGACGACTGGGTCGCGCTGCTTCCGACCCGCTGGCGGCTGCGCGACGCCGTCAAAGCGGCTGATCTGGCGTTGGAGGGGTTGAAGCTCGCCCGGCATCCGGACAAGACCTTCATCGGTCGGGTCGAGCGCGGCTTCGACTTCCTGGGATACCGGGTCACGCCCGAGGGACTGGCGGTGAGCGAGGCGGCCCCCCCATTCGAAAACGGGCGCCGGGACGAGCGTGTCGCTCGGCTTTATGAGCAAGGTGCGGATGCGAACCGCATCGAGCGCTACCTCTCCCACTGGCAGGCCTGGGCGCAAGGTGGTCTGAGCGCAGCGGTGACGATACCGCGCGGACCGCGCCCGGCGCCGGCGTACAAACGGTTCGGACAATTTGCTTTGGCGGCTGGGGCTGGCCTGTCCGGGGTTGCGCATGGCGCCATTATCGCGGCTCAGGGGCTCCCCGTAGGGCCGTTGGGTGGCGGCGTACTTTTGGACCTCGACGGCGGGGGATCCCCTGACGTTAATCTCATGTCGACCGCCGCGCTTGACCTCTACGTAAGCGGGTCTGCTTTCCTTGCGGGGTTTGCCAGGGTGCTGCTCGGTTCGTCGTCTCTCACCGTCAGCTCGGGTGACGTCGTCGGGGGCCGTTTTACCGTCACCTATCCTGGCGCCGCCTCCGACTTCTTCATCGCCTTTACACTCGGTCCGAACGGCGGTGCACTCGCCGACCAGCCCGGCTGGTTCCTGGCACACTGGTCCGGCGGCCCCGGGGGCTCCTGGTCCGTCCCGGAGGGCTTCATCGAAGATACTGGCGACACCATCCACGTCGGAACCCGGGCGGCGGCGGCCGCCCCTGTTCCGCCCACCCTGCCTTTGCTCGGCGCCGGCGCCGCGCTTATAGGTCTTCTGCGCCGACGGCAGCGGTCTCGTGCGTCGGGGCGTGCCTGAGGAGGGCGAGCTGCGAGAGGCGCAATACGACCACCGCCCGCGCAGCGTAGGCTCACGTCTACGGCCCCCCCGGTTCTGTTCTGGGTTCCGCTCTGCCCTTGCTCTCCTCCCGGACCGCAGGGTAGCGGGCGGACATCCCGCCGTGTAGCCCCCCAAAGCAACTCGGAGCCCCTCCCGCCATGCCCCCTGACGACCCCAATCTCGCCCTGCCCCCCGGCGCGCTGAACGGCCCGGACGGCCAGCCCTTCGAGGTCCCGCCCGGCGGCGCCCTCGGCCTGCTGGCGGTCGGCTGGATCGGCCTGCGGCTGTGGCGCGAAGCCCGCGAGTCCGGCGGCTGGCAGCCCTCCGTAGCGCCGCCACCCGCGGACACCGGCAACCCCCATCATGATGTCGACGCCTGACCCATGCAGCCTCTGACCCGAAAGCTGCTGCTGGTCGGCTGGGACGCCGCCGACTGGAAAGTGATCCACCCGCTGATCGAGGCCGGCAAGATGCCGACCCTGAAGTGGCTGACCGAGCAGGGGGCGATCGGCAACCTGGCCAGCCTCGACCCGCCGCTGTCGCCGATCATGTGGACCTCCATCGCCACCGGCAAGACCGCCGACAAGCACGGCGTGGTCGGCTTCACCCAGCCGCGCGCGGACGGCCAGGGCATCCAGCCGGTGCTGGCCAACTCCCGCAAGACCAAGGCGCTGTGGAATATCCTGATGCAGCAGGGCCTCAAGACCCACGTCATCGGCTGGTGGCCGAGCCACCCGGCAGAGCAGCTCAACGGCGTGTGCGTTTCCAACTTCTACCACCGCGCCAGCGCCGCCTACGGAAAGCCCTGGCCGCTGGCCCCCGGCGCGGTGCAACCCGAGCGCCTGCGCGACACCCTGGCGTGGCTGCGGGTCCACCCACAGGAGCTGACCGCCAACCACATCCTGCCGTTCGCGCCGGATGCCGCCAGTATCGATCCCGAGGACCCGAAACAGGAGTCCCACCGCAAGCTGCTCAACTCCCTGGCCAAGATCACCGCCGAGGCGGCCACCGTGCAGGCCGCGGCGACCTGGGTCATGGACCACGAGCCTTGGGACTTCATGGCCGTCTACTTCGACGCCATCGACCACTACAGCCACGGCTTCATGAAGTTCCACCCGCCGCGCCGCCCGCACATCCCCGACGACCTGTTTGAGCGCTGGCACGGCGTCATCGAGGGCGGCTACCGCTTCCACGACATGATGCTTGGCCAGCTGATCCGGCAGGCCGGAGCGGACACCACCATCCTGCTGTGCTCCGACCACGGCTTCCACCCCGACCACCTGCGCCCGACCGGGCTGCCGGACGAGCCGGCTGGGCCGGCCGCCGAGCACCGCCACCACGGCATCCTCGGCATGGCCGGCCCCGGCATCGCCCGGGATAGCCTGTTCTACGGCGCCACCCTGCTGGATGTCTGCCCCACCGTGCTGACCCTGTTCGGCCTGCCGGTCGGGCGCGACATGGACGGCAAACCGCTGGTGCAGGCGCTCGATCGGCCGGTGGAGCCGCAGGTCATCGACTCCTGGGACGATGTCGAGGGCGAGGCCGGCATGCTGCCGGAGCCGGCCCGGCGCGACCCCTGGGCCGAGCAGGAGGCGCTCAACCAGCTCATCGCGCTGGGCTATGTCGACCCGCCCGACAAGGACGCCGCCAAGGCGGT
>JASFUT010000294.1:0-4331 GCA_050050175.1 Chromatiales bacterium | reverse complement strand
CGACGCGGCCACTGCGAGCGGTCCGCTCCGAGATGGGCGCGGCCCCCGTAGAGCAGGCTCGCGGTCAGGGTGTCGCAGTCCAGCCCGAGGTGGGCCAGGATCTCCGCCACTGCGAACACGTCCACCAGGCGCGATTCGCCCGCAGTCCCCGCCCCGCCCTTCAGGGCGCCGAGGACCAGTCGCGACGCGTCCTCGAGCGCCGCCAGCCGCGACGGGCTGCGACCCTCGGATATCGAGGTCAGCCAGTGCTCGACCACCGGGGCGTCGACCCGCGCGCCGGACGGGAAGTAGGTGGTGACGCTGACCATCAGCGCAATCCCACGGAAGCGGACCGGCGGGCGGGGGACAGGGCGCTCAGCGGACCCATGGGTCGGGACCGGCCTCAGTCCAGCACATGGGTCACCAGACCGTCGGCGAGCTTGGGCTCGAACCAGGTTGACTTGGGCGGCATGACCTCGCCCGCGTCCGCGACCGACATCAGGTCCTCCATGCGGGTCGGGTACAGGGAGAAGGCGACGGCCCAGCCCGCCTCGTCGACGCGGCGCTGCAGCTCACCCAGACCCCGGACACCGCCGACGAAATCGATACGCTCGTCCCGGCGCGGGTCCGAGATCCCCAGGATGGGCTGGATCAGCTCGTTGGCCAGCAGGCTCACGTCGAGGCGGCCCACCGGGTCGTCCCAGGGGATGCGGCCCGGGTCCAGGGCGAGGCGATACCAGTGTCCGGCGAGGTACATGCCGAAGTGCCCCGGCCCTTCGGGGCGAACGGGCCCGTCGCCGGGCTCCACGGTGAACCGGGCCCGGACATGGCCAAGGAAGCCCTCCACGTCCTCGCCGTGAAGATCGCGCACCACCCGGTTGTAGTCGAGAATCTGCATCTGATCGTGCGGGAAGACCACGGAGAGGAAGTAATTGTAGGACTCATCTCCGCAGTGGCCGGGATCGGCCTCGCGGCGCGCGGCGGCGACACGCGAGGCCGCCGCGGAGCGGTGGTGCCCGTCGGCCACGTAGAGCGCCTCCATGGCGTCGAAGGCGACCGTGAGCCGCTCGATCAGGCCCGGGTCGTCGGCCACCCAGAGCTCGTGGCGGACGCCGTCCACCGCGGTGACGTCCACGTCCGGGGTGTTCGCGACCATGCCCGCCAGGGCGTCGTCCACGGCCCGCTCGGCCCGGTAGACGAGGAACACCGGGCCGGTCTGCGCATTGAGGGCGTCGATCTGGCGCACCCGGTCGTCCTCCTTCACCGGCCGGGTGAACTCGTGCTTGCGGATGCGGTCGCCGTCGTAGGCCTGCACGGACGCCACGGCGACCAGGCCGGTCTGCACATGCTCGCCCATTGTCAGGCGGTACACGTAGAAGCACTCGTGGGGGTCGCGCACCAGGACCCCTTCCTCGATCATGCGCTCCAGATTCTGAGCCGCCTTGGCGTAGACCCCGGAGGCATAGGGATCGGTCCCCTCCGGGAGGTCCACCTCCGGACGGGAGATGTGCAGAAAGCTCCAGGGACGACCGGCCACCAGATCGCGCGCCTCCTCGGTGCTGACCACGTCGTAGGGCGGCGCGACGACGTCGCCTGCGCGCGCGACCACCGGTCGCAGACCCCGGAAGGGTTTGATCAACGGCATGCGGCAATCCTCGTGGCTGCTTGGACGGCGGGAGGCGATGATCGGGGGCACCCGGGGTCCGGAAAGGCGCAATTCTTCCAAAAGCCCGTTGCCGAATGCAAACCCGGGGCCGCCCGCACCCTGGGCGCGCGCCCGCAGGGGACCGCGGGCACAGGGCCCGGACCGCCCCGGGACCCGCCGGACGGCTCCCCTCGGCTTGCGCAGGCGGCGGATTGAATCCATTCTGAGAACTGGTACTCATTGTTCTCCCAGGGGCTCGCGAAAGCGTGGTGCGCGTGACCGTCATGAACACCAAGGGCGGCTGTGGCAAGACCACGGTGGCCACCAATCTCGCGAGTCTCTCGGCCGCGCTCGGGCGTCCCACCGCCTTGTTCGACTACGACCCTCAGGCCTCGAGCAGCCGCTGGCTGCGCTCGCGACCGGAGGGCCGGCCCTGGCTGCACGGCGTCGCCGCCTACGCGCCGCCCGCGCCGGGGACGACCCGCGCCTTCCAGATGCGCCTCCCACCGGAGACGCGGCTCGTGGTCATGGACACGCCGGCGGGCGTCGCGGGCATCGACTTCGAGGACCGCGTGGCCCAGAGCGACGTCATCATCATCCCGGTCCTCCCATCGGCCATCGACATCGCCGCCACCGCCGACTTCATCCGCGACCTGCTGATCAAGGGCAAGGTGCGCCCGCGCAACAAGCGGGTGGGCATAGTGGCGAACCGCCTGCGCGCCAACACCCGGGCGCTGGCCAAGCTCGAGCGCTTCCTCGCCGCCCTGGACATCCCGGTCATCGCCCGGGTGCGCGACACCCAGCGCTACATTCGGGCGGCGGAGCAGGGCCTGGGGGTACACGAGCTCCATGAGACCGGTATCGACGCGGACCGTGCGCCCTGGACGGCGATGCTCTCCTGGCTGGGCGGGAGCTGAGTCGAAGGGTCGGGCGCGGACAAGCGGTCCTCCTCGGCAGGCCGGCTGCGGCCGGGCCCACGGGTGCGACGTCCGGATCGAGGCCGGGGTGATCCGGGCGGTGGAGTCGGCGCAACCCGTCCGGGGACCGGTACTGCGGACGGCCGGCGGCGGCAAAAGGCCTTCCGGATAATGATTCGCGCTCGACGGGCGCTCCTTCGACGGCCGCGGCACGGCTCGGTGGGCGGCCCTTCATGGTGCCAGGCGCGCCTCGGTCATCTGTTCGCCTCATGAACGGCGCCTCCAAAGGGAGGTCCCGCCCCTGTCCTCGGATTACCGTCAGCCAGCCCGACCCGCCACCGACGCCGTCTTTCCCTGTCTACTGTCTGCTTCCTGCCGTGCGCCACCTTCCTCAGTCATGCTCCTCGATCCAGGCGGCCTGGATCGCCTCGAGGACCTTCTCTCCCGAGCGGGCCGGATCGTCATCGAATCCTTCCAGCGCGAGGACCCAGCTGCGCAGGTCGACGAAGTTCACGTAGCGCGGGTCCACGTCCGGGTGGGTGTCTTCCAGGTCGATGGCGATGTCCTGTACATCGGTCCATTTCAAAGCCATGGGCGCTCCTCGTTTTGCGCGCACCGCGGCGCGGGGCCGCTCAGTGGTGCTCGGAGACCATGTTGATGGTGTACTTGGGTATCTCGATCACCAGGTCCTCGTCGCCCACCTGTGCCTGGCAGCTCAGACGGGACTCGGGCTCCAGACCCCAGGCCTTGTCCAGAAGGTCCTCCTCGTCCTCGCTCGCCTCCCCGAGGGAATCGAAGCCTTCGCGCACGATGACGTGGCAGGTGGTGCAGGCGCAGGACTTCTCGCAGGCGTGCTCGATCTCCACACCGTTTCGCAGGGCGGCATCACAGATGCTCATGCCGGACTCCACGTCGATGACGGCGCCTTCGGGACAGATCTCTTCGTGGGGTAGAAATATCAGTCGGGGCATCGGCTCTGTCACTCGAAATCTTCAATTTTGTGGCCGGCCATGGCCTTGCGCACGCTGGCGTTCATGCGCCGCTCCACGTAGCGCTCGCAGACGCTCTCGAGCTCCTGGACCGCCGCTCTGATCCGGGCAGGCTCCGCGCCGCCGACGGAATCGACCAGCCGCTGGAGTGCATCCTCGATGGGGCGCCGCTCGTCGGCGCTCAGAAGCTCATCGGCATCCTCGGCCATGGCCGCTTGCAGGGCCTCGATGACCCGCTGGGCTTCGACCTGCTGCTCGCGCAGGCGTCGCGCCGCCACGTCCTCATCGGCGTGCTCGAGCGATTCGCGGAGCATGCCCTCGATCTCGGCGTCGCTCAGACCGTAGGACGGCTTGACCTCCACGCTGGCCCGCACGCCCTCGCTCTGCTCCTCGGCCTCCACCGAGAGCAGGCCGTCGGCGTCCACCCGGAAGGTCACGCGGATGCGCGCCGCGCCCGCCACCATCGGGGGGATGCCCCGCAGCTCGAACCGCGCCAGGGAACGGCAGTCGCTGACCAGCTCGCGCTCACCCTGGACCACGTGCACCGCCATGGCCGTCTGGCCGTCCTTGAAGGTGGTGAACTCCTGGGCCCGCGCCACGGGTATGGTGGTGTTGCGCGGAATGATCTTCTCCACCAGGGCGCCCATGGTCTCGATGCCCAGGGACAGCGGGATGACGTCGAGCAGCAGCATGTCCTCCTCGGGCTTGTTGCCCGCGAGGATGTCGGCCTGGACCGCCGCGCCGATCGCGACCACCCTGTCCGGATCTATGTCCACCAGCGGCTCGGTCCCGAACAGCTCG
>JASFUT010000293.1:0-4338 GCA_050050175.1 Chromatiales bacterium | reverse complement strand
CCTCCGGTGTCTGGTAGTCGCTGCCGAGCGTCGCCGACAGGATCTGTTCCACCAGACCGGTGCACGATCCGCAGGAGGCCGACGCCTTCGTATGGGCCTTGACGTCCTCCAGGGTGAACAGCCCCTTCGCCGTTATGGAGCGCACGATCTCGCCCTTGCACACCCCGTTGCAGTCGCAGACCTGGGCGCCGTCTTCCATTGCGGCGACCCGATCCGCTCCGCCGTGGCCCGAGTCGCCGAGGTGGTTCTGGCCGAACAGCAGGTGCTCGCGCATTGCGCCGATGGGTGTGCGCTCGCGCATCAGCTGGAAGTACCAGGCGCTGTCGATGGTGTCGCCGTAGAGCACGGCGCCGGCCACCTGCTCGTCGCGGATCACGAGCTTCTTGTACACCCCCGCTCCGGGGTCCTGGAGCACGATCTCCTCGGTACCCTCGCCGCCGAGGAACTGGCCGGCGGAGAACAGGTCGATGCCCGTGACCTTCAGCTTGGTGGAGGTGACCGATCCCTCGTAGCGCGCATAGCCCAGGCCGGCCAGGTGGTTCGCGCAGACTCTGGCCTGCTCGAACAGCGGCGCCACCAGGCCGTAGCACCGGCCGCGGTGCTGCACGCACTCGCCCACGGCGTACACGCGGGGGTCGTAGGTCTGCAGCGTGTCGCTCACCAGGATGCCGCGGTCGCAGCGGATGCCGGCCTCTCGGGCCAGGGCGATCTCGGGCTTGATGCCCACCGCCATCACGACCAGGTCGGCGTCCAGCATCCTGCCGTCGCCGAAGCGCACCCCGGTCACCCGGTCCTCGCCGATGATCGCCTCGGTCCGCGCGGGCATCAGGAACTCCAGCCCCCTCGCCTCCAGGGACGCCCTGAGCATCCCGGCCGCGGTGGGGTCGAGCTGCTTCTCCATCAGGGTGTCGAGCAGGTGGACCACGGTGACCTCCATCCCCTGGCGGGACAGGCCGCTGGCGGCCTCCAGACCCAGGAGGCCGCCGCCGATCACCACCGCCCGCCCCCCCGGCGCGGCCACGCGCAGCATCGCCTGCACGTCGGCGATGTCGCGGAAGCCGATCACGCCCGGCAGGTCCGCGCCCGGAACCGGCAGCAGGAAGGGGCGAGAGCCCGTGGCCAGCAGCAGCCGGTCGTACCCGACCTCGAGGCCGCTCTGCGCCTGCACCAGGCGCCGCGCGCGGTCCACGGCCACCACCGGGTCCCCGGCGTGCAGGTCGACGTCGTTGTCCGAGTACCAGTCCCGGCCGTTCAGGACGATGTCGTCCAGGGTCTTCTCGCCGGCCAGCACCGGAGAGAGCAGGATACGGTTGTAGTTCGGGTGGGGCTCGGCGCCGAAGACGCTGAGATCGTAGCGCGCCGGAGCGATCCGGATCAGCTCCTCCACGGTGCGCATGCCGGCCATGCCGTTGCCCACCACCACCAGTCGTTCTTTGCTCATGGTGTCACCTCTCAGGCGGTTCCCGTCCGCACCCCGCCCTCCGGGGCGAGGGCGGCGCTGCGTTGCTCGATGCTCCAGGGAGGGTTGGCGGCGCCCAGCGCCTCCCGGTCTACCGACACCCGCGCCACCGCGAAGCCGTCGAGATAGGCCAGGGGATCGGCCGGAGAGAACCGACCGCCGTCCAGGAACAGGTCCGGTCCCATGGCAATGGAGCCCTGGGCGCCTGCCAGGGTCCATCCTCGGGCGCGCCCGCCCTCGGTCTTGTGGTCCACCGTCGGGGCGGGGATGCCCAGATCCCGCGCCGCCGCCCGGTAGAGGTCCGGCTGGCAGACGCGGTCGGCGGTCTCGCGCAGGTCCAGCGGCCGGTCGATCTGGCCCCAGCGCAGCATCTGGGTCATCAGCCAGACGGCGTGGGAGCGCCAGGGGAAGTTGGCGGCATAGCGGTGGAACACGTTGAAGTCCGGCAGGCTGCGGGGAAACTCGGTGCGGGCGTACTGGAAGGTCCCCGTCATGGACATGCGCACCACGTCCGGCGGGGCGTTGACATAGACGCCGCGCGCGATCAGCTCCACCACCTCCGGGCGGTTCTCCGGGGCGTCGAGCCACCGCGCCGCCTCGAGCAGCGCGCCCACCAGGGCCCTGTGGGTGCGGGGGTGCTGCTCCGCCCACTCCAGGTTGACCCCGAAGACCTTCTCCGGATTGTTGTTCCAGATCTCGTAGCCGGTGATCAGCACCCGCCCCACGCCTTCCCGCACCGCCACCCCGTTCCAGGGCTCGCCGACGCAGCAGCCGTCGATCCGTCCGGCCTTGAGGCTGCCCACCATCTGCGAGGGCGGAACCACCACCAGTCGCAGGTCCCGGTCGGGGTCGATGCCCGCCGCCGCCATCCAATAGCGCAGCTCGTAGTTGTGGGTGGAGACGGGAAAGACCATCGCGAAGGTCAGGGGCCCGTCGCCGCGGCGGCGGCGGTCCTCGATCACGCGCCGCAGGGCCCGGGCCGTGACGGGGCGCCCGGCCATGGCCTCCGGGTCGAGCTCGAGCATGCGCCGGTAGAGCCCCTGGGAGACGGTCACCGCGTTGCCGTTCAGATCCAGGCTCAGGGCGGTGACCATGGGCTTGTGGATCGGCCCCAGGCCCAGAGTGCTGGCAATGGGCATGGACGCGAGCATCTGAGCCCCGTCCAGCACGCCGATCGCCACCTTGTCGCGGATGTTGGCCCAGGAGGTCTCCTTGGAGAGCCTGACGTTCAGGCCGTATCGCGCGAAGTACCCCTTCTCCTTCGCCACGACCAGGGGCGCGCAGTCGGTGAGCGGGATGAAGCCGAGGCTGAGCTCGGGCTTCTCCAGGCCGTCACCGCCGCCCGCGTGCACCGAGGCGCGCCTTGTCGGGTCCGTGCCGTACATGGCGCCCCCTCAGCCCGCCAGCCGCAGCCGGGGCTGCTCGTCGTCCGGTGCCTGCCGGCCGGCGGCGTGGCGCTCGTGGAGGAACTTCAGCACCTCGGCCCGGTAGCGGTTGTAGGTGGGATCCGCCGCCAGGGCGAGCCGGTCGCGCGGACGGGGCAGGTCCACGTCGAGGATGCGGCCGATGCCCGCGGCCGGTCCGTTGGTCATCATCACGATCCGATCCGAGAGCAGCACCGCCTCGTCCACGTCGTGGGTGATCATGATCACCGTGTTCTTGAGCCGCGCCTGGATGTCCATGAGCGAGTCCTGCATGTGCGACCGGGTCAGCGAGTCCAGGGCGCCGAAGGGCTCGTCCATCAGGAGCACCTTGGGCTCCATCGCGAGCGCCCGGGCGATGCCCACCCGCTGCTTCATGCCGCCGGAGATCTCGCCCGGGCGCTGGTCCCGGGCATGGGCCATGTGGACGAGCTCGAGGTTGCGCAGGGTCCACTCGTGGCGCTGCCTGCGGGTGCGCGTCCTGCGGAACACGCGGTCCACGGCGAGGCGCACGTTGTCGTACACCGAGAGCCAGGGCATGAGGGCGTGGTTCTGGAAGACGACGGCCCGGTCCGGGCCCGGCTCGTCCACCTCGCGGCTCTCCAGGAGCACCCCGCCCTCGGTGGCCCGCAAGAGCCCCGCGACGATGTTCAGCACGGTCGACTTGCCGCACCCGGAGTGACCGATGAGACTGATGTGCTCGCCTTTCTGCACGGCCAGGGTCACGTCGTCCAACACCCTCAGCGGCCCGTTCTGGGTGGGAAAGGTGATACCCACGTGGTCGATGTTGAGATAGCTCTTCATGCCATTGCCTTCCTCTGTCTCCCGCGGCGCCGGCGCTGGAGGGCGCAGCCCCCGGCGCGCGGCATTGCCGCCCTGCTCCCGACAGTCGCGTTCCCCGCTCAGCGCACCACCGCGTCGCGGTCCCAGCTCGCGCGCCGCTGCAGCATCAGCATCCCCCTGTCCAGCAGGTAGCCGATGAAGCCGATGACGAGCACAGCCACCATGATTCGCGCCAGGGAGTCGGAGCTCCCGTTCTGGAACTCGTCCCAGACGAACTTCCCCAGCCCCGGGTTCTGGGCGAGCATCTCGGCGGCGATCAGCACCATCCAGCCGATGCCCAGGGACAGACGCAGCCCGGTGAAGATCATGGGCACGGCCGAGGGAAGGACGATCTTCAGCGTCTTGGTAAGCCACGGCAGGCGCAGCACGCGGCTCACGTTCACCAGATCCCGGTCGACGGAGGCCACGCCGACGGTGGTGTTGATGATGGTCGGCCACAGGCAGCAAAGGGTCACCGTGATGGCCGAGTTCAGATAGGACTTGGAGAACAGCGGGTCGTCGGTGACGTACACCGCACTGACCACCATGGTCACCAGCGGCAGCCAGGCGAGCGGGGACACCGGTTTGAACACCTGGATGAACGGGTTCACCGCCGAGTACACCGTGCGGCTCATG
>JASFUT010000292.1:0-4363 GCA_050050175.1 Chromatiales bacterium | reverse complement strand
CCCCGCTGCTGGAACGTCTTGATCATTCGCGCGCTTGAGGGCCTCGGCCGGGGCGCTGAGCAGCAAGCGCCGACCCCGAAGGGACGGAGGGCAGGACGCCCGACGCAATCCTGCCGCCGGCGGCAGGATGGGGCGCGACGGACAACTGGGGCGTCGCCAAGCGGTTAAGGCACTGGACTTTGACTCCAGCATGCGCAGGTTCGAATCCTGCCGCCCCAGCCACACAAGCCAGCCGCCGAAGGCGGTCACGGGGGCGGCAGGATGAGAACCGGGTTCGACGGATTCGCCGGGAGCGAATCCGGGCGGCGCGGAGCGCCGGCCCCGAAGGGGCGGAGGGCAGGATGCCCGAAGACACAAGACCGCCGGGAGCGGTATTGGTCGCGTGAGCGCAGCGAGGGCGACCCCGAAGGGGCGGAGGGCAGGATGCCCGAAGCAATCCTGCCGCCCCAGCCACACATCTTGGGCCCCGCCTTCAGGGACGGAGTCGGCGGAGGGTCGTGCGGGCGGGGGCGGCAGGCGGCCGTCGCATCGCCCGCCCAGGCGATTTCTGTATGCTGATGGAACGGAGTGCTTCGGTGCCCGCTAGCGCGTTGACGGTGTTCTCGGGAAACGCGAACCCCGAGCTCTCGGCCGAGATCGCCTCTCACCTGAGCCTTCCGCTGGGCAAGGCCGTTGTCGGGAAGTTCAGCGACGGCGAGGTGATGGTGGAGATTCAGGAGAACGTCCGCGGACGCGACGTCTTCATCGTCCAGCCGACGTCTGCACCCACCAACGACCACCTCATCGAGCTGCTGGTGATGGCGGACGCCATGCGCTGGGCCTCGGCCAAGCGCGTCACCGCCGTGATCCCGTACTTCGGCTATGCCCGTCAGGACCGGCGCCCGCGCTCCGCGCGCGTCCCCATCACCTCGCGTCTGGTCGCGAAGATGATCGGCATGGCGGGCGCCGACCGGGTGTTGACGGTGGATCTGCATGCCGACCAGATCCAGGGTTTCTTCGACATCCCGGTGGACAACGTGTACGCCTCGCCGGTGCTGCTGGGCGATGTCTGGCGGCAGAAGTATCCGAACCTGATCGTGGTATCGCCCGATGTGGGAGGGGTGGTGCGGGCGCGGGCGCTCGCCAAGCGGCTCGACGACGCCGACCTGGCGATCATCGACAAGCGCCGGCCGCGGGCCAACGAGGCTCGGGTCATGCACATCATCGGTGAGGTCGAAGGGCGCACCTGCGTCATCATCGACGATCTGGTCGACACCGCGGGCACGCTCTGCCAGGCCGCCGATGCGCTCAAGGCCCATGGCGCGGCCAAGGTGGTGGCCTACTGCACCCACCCGGTGCTGTCCGGCCCGGCGGTGTCGAACATTGCCAGCTCCCGTCTGGACGAGCTGGTGGTCACAAACACCATCCCGCTGGGGCCCGAGGCGCGGGCCTGCAGTCAGATCCGGCAGCTCAGCATCGCCGAGCTCCTCGCCGAGACCATGCGCCGGATCAGCAACGAAGAGTCGGTCAGCTCGCTGTTCGTCGACTGAACGGAGAGTCTGCCCACCCCTCCGGGGAGAGCCCCGGGTGGAAATCCCTCTGGAGGGCCTGGTCGCGGGCCCCCAGGGGGTGTGTTTTGCCGCAAACGGAGACAGACATGCAAGAGCAATTTGAAATCACCGCGGAGCCGCGCAGCGACACGGGTAAGGGTGCGAGCCGCCGCCTGCGTCGCACGGGCATGGTTCCGGGAATCGTGTACGGGGCCGACAAGGACCCGGTCATGATCTCGCTGCCCCACAACGAGCTCATCCGGCATCTCGACCACGAGGCGTTCTACTCCCACGTGCTGGATCTGAAGGTCGGGGGACAGAGCGAGAGCGTGGTGCTGAAGGACCTGCAGCGCCACCCCAGCAAGCCGTTCGTCACACACGTCGATTTCCAGCGCATCGCGGCGGATCACAAGATCAAGATGCACATTCCGTTGCACTTCGTGGGCGAGGACGTGGCTCCGGGCGTCAAGCAGGGCGGCATGATCAGTCATGCGGTCACCGACGTGGAGATCAGCTGCCTCCCCCAGGACCTGCCCGAGTACATCGAGGTCGACGTGTCCGCCATGGAGGGCGGGGAGACGCTGCATCTGTCGGACCTCAAGCTTCCCGAAGGCGTGGTGCTCACGGTGCTGGCGCACGGCGAGGAGTACGACACCCCGGTGGTCGCCCTGATCTCCAGGCAGGCGGTGGCCGCGGAGGCCGCTGCCCGCGAGGAGGAGGCCGAGGAGCTGATCGTCGAGGCCGCCCCGGAGGAAGAGCCGGAGGAATTAGAGGAGCGCGAGGAACCTGAGGAGCCCGAGGAAGGCGGGGAGTCGGACGCGCAAAAGGAGTGAGCTTTTCGCGGCGGTCGCCCCGGCGGCCGCCGCGCTACTCTCCGCCCTCGCCCGACTCTACGTCGGCATCCTGACTCCCGCACTCCCCCTGGCGATGAGCGCAGACACCCCCAAGCCGGTACGGCTGCTGGTCGGACTGGGCAACCCGGGCCCCCGTTATGAAGACACCCGGCACAATGCCGGCTACTGGCTGGTCGACGCCGTAGCACGCAGATTCGCCTCCGGCTTCCGCCCGGAACCGCGTTTCTTCGGCGAGGTGTGCCGTCTGCGCCTGGGGGGAGGGCGCGAGTGCTGGGCTCTCAAGCCGACGACCTACATGAATCGTAGCGGCCAGTCCGTGTCCGCGTTCTGCCGTTACTACCGCATCGAGCCCGCCGAGGTTCTGGTCGCTCACGACGAGCTCGATCTGGATCCGGGGGTGGTCAGGCTCAAGCGCGGCGGCGGGCATGCCGGTCACAACGGGCTCCGTGATCTGGTGAAGGCCCTGGACAGCGGCGACTTTCTGCGTCTGCGCCTGGGCATAGGTCACCCGGGTCACCGGGACAGGGTGGTGGACTACGTCCTGACCAGGGCGTCCCGCGGCGAGGAGGCGGCGATACGCGACGCCCTGGACCGGGTTGTGGATATCCTGCCGACCCTCCTCGACGGTGACGTTGAGCGGGCGATGAACCGGCTGCATGGGAGAAGCTCGGTAGACAGTAGGAAGTAGACAGTAGACAGGGGCGGGCTCCGGCCGGCACGGTGGCGCGTGTCTGGTGGGACGCGCCTTCAGGCGACGAAGCACCGGCGCGGGGCGGTCAGTCAGCGCGAGCATGTCGCCGGGCGGCGGCCGAAGCCGGTCATCCCTGGAACACCCCGCGTCCCGGCGGCCTTGGCCGCAGCGGACGGGCCGTGGACCAGCCCGGCCCCTCAACGAAAAAGGCCGCCCCGCAGGGCGGCCTCTACCCGGCGGGTCGCCGAGCCGCGATTACCAGATCCAGGACCAGCCGATGTCGATATCCCACTGGTGCATACGCAGAGTGATGTCCTCGAAGTTCAACGAGAAGGGGTTGGGCCCGTCGACCTCGGTCTCCATGGCGTAGGTGACCGCCAGGCTGAGCTCGTTGTTCTCACCCAGCTTGCGCGTCAGGCCGGCGGTAATGTGCTTCTCGATGGTGGCGGGCGCCAGGATGTTGAACAGGATCTCGCTGCTCCCGATGGGCTGCTCGCCGTAGCTGAAGCCGAGCCGGGCCGTGGTGCGAGCATCGTACTCCCACTGCCAGCCGGCCTTGAACACGGTCATGTCGTCCCAGCCGAAGCCCGCCCCGTTGGAGCCCCCCAGCAGGCAGTTGTTGTCGTCGAACGGGCGAACGAAATTGACGAGGCCGCAGCTCAGCAACCGAGAGGTGCCGGGGTTGCCGATGGCCGCGACGTCGCTGTAGAAGATGCGCTGGATGTCGAAGGTGAAGGTGTGCTCGCTATTGGGCTTGAAGGCCAGTCCGATGTTCGCGGTAGCGGGGATGTCCAGGTCGCCGTCCTCTGCGAACAGGTCGTCGTACTCGTCGAACTTCGTCATGTACATCTTGGTCTGGTACGCCGCCCCCAGGGACACCGTCGGCGAAAGATCCGCGAGCACGCCCACCTTCAGGCCGCCTCCGAAGGACCAGTCGTAGCTGTTATCGTCGATCCCGTCCACGGCAAGCGGATTGGGGAGGATGCCGAGTCCCGAGCTCCAGGCATCGTGGCTGAAAAGCCCGAACACTGTGAGTCCCTTCGCCCGGAAGCGCTGGATGGCGGCGATGGGGCTCACCCCGACAGATACCCCGTCGCCGATCTCCTGAGCGTAGGTGAGGTTGATGAACAGCTGCTCGTAGTTGATGTTCGCTCTTCCGTCACAGAAGGCACCGCGGCAGAAGGGAATCAGATTGAACGGCACGATCGGGCGGATCTCGGAGGGGTAGTCGGTGTTCATTCCGCCGTTGCCGTACAGCGAGAGCCCGATGGACCGGTCGTTCGCGAGCA